>CAMNHD010000160.1 GCA_946538875.1 uncultured Treponema sp. | reverse complement strand
ACTGCCGCAAACAGCTACACGATTGCAGCTACAACCCTTATTGATTCCGCAGGAACTCCCCATGCCGGCGTTTCAACACCGCCAACACTGGCAGACGAAATAAAACTTGGACAAGACGAAGACTCATCTTATGCAAAGGTAAAAATAAAAGTCCCAACAACTGCAACCGGCCCTGTAACAAAGAGCATAAGCGGCGTTACCGTGGAATATACGGTTACAAATACCGCAGATTCTACTAATGTAGCCATAGGCACAACAACTTCCGACTACAACCTTAACCTTGCCCCGGGAACTTACACCATAGTTTGTACCGCCACAAAAGACGGCTATACACAAAGCGTAACAACATTCTCGGTAACAGTAATACCCACAAAAATGTATGTCAGTGCCTTAACCGGAGACGATACATTAGGAAACGGAACAAAAGAGCATCCGTATAAGACAATACACCAAGCAGACACTAAATTCCCGTTATCATCAGTAGCAACAGCAATCGGTGCCGTCAGAACAATCTACGTACTGGACGACCTTGGCGGTGAACAGAGTGACGTAACTATAACTAACACAGACTGCATCAACTGCCAGAACCATACGCTCACAGATGTTAAGCTAAGCATAGGTAATGGCTGTGTAATAAAAAATGCAACCATAGCAGGAAGCAATACCAACAAAAAAATAATCGGTGCTGACAAGGTTCTGGAAAATGTTATACTTGCACGAACTGGCTCAGACTTAATAGCTGTTACTGGCAAGACTAGTCTTAAAAACGTTAGCTCCACAAATAACAACGCCATCAGTGCAAATTCTATAATTATTAAAGGAAAAGTTACAGACCTTACATTCATGTTGGGCAATTCTAGTGTACTCACCATTGAGGCCAGTATGTCAGGCAGCAGCAACAACAAAATTGAACTTACAGCGTCTCCTATAATTGACGCTCCCTACCCTGGAACCCCGCGCGTCTTTACCACAGGCTACAGCACATACAATACGGCAAACCCGGCATCATACTTTACAAGCGACTCTTACGGCATTATAAAAGCAACAGTAACAGGTGGAACAGAAGAAGCCGCCCTTGCCGTTTCCGGTGGAAGCATCTCCGTCTACACCCCGGACGGAAAGCTTATGCTACAACCAACTCCTAATTCAATAGCATCAATTGGAGATACAACAATAACAATATCCGCAACCGGAACCCTCGAAAGCGGCACAACTGTTGATGAGTCTGATACAACAAAATTCACCGACTGGGACATAAAGGCCTATTACGAATATGACTACCGCCACGCATCTCCAACGGCAACAATAACACCTGCCGCTGTACCAACAGCCGCAAATCCGCGAACACTAAACTTCCCCGCTGGCTATCCGGCAGGAAATTACGTAATTGTTATCTTTGTAACATTCAATGGAACAAGATATTCAAGCGAAATTGTGGTTACAAAATTATAGAGGGTAAAAAGAGATGGTAAAAAAGTTTCTAAAAGTTTTCTTTTTTTCAGCTTCTCTTTTTCTTACCCTTGCGGCCTGCTCAAACATCGCGTCTGCCCCGGATGAAGCAAAGGAAAACTCAACCACAGGGGCAACCCTTTCTGGAAGACTAATCGTAAACGGAGCACTACCTTCTGCAAGTTCAGGCACACAGTCTGCAAGAACCGCCTTTCCAACAGTTCCAGAATCTTTTACCTATAGAGTAACCGCCAAAAAAGGCAGCGAAACTGTTACAGGAACGGTAAACGACTCCGATCCAGACGACATAACATACAGCATTTCGTTTCCGTCAAGCGGCAACTGGACCGTAACAGCAGAAGCCTTGTCTAGTAGCACCGTATTCCTAAGTGCCTCGGCAACCGTAGACGCAGCAAACGACAGCGGCAAAAACTTTCTGCTAAGATACCCATCAACATCCACTTCCGGAACGGGAACTGTTAATCTTAAAATAAGCTACGCGGAAACTATACCCGTTAATTCCATAGCAGCAAAAATGGTAGGATTTGACATTGCTACAGTCAGCGTAAATTACTCATCCTTTACAACTTCCGGTAGTTACAAAACATTTACATACACAAGATCGTCTGTACCCCTTGGCCCCCACAAGCTCACAGTTTATTTTAAAGACTCAAGTGGCCAAACCATCTACTACTTGGAGCAAATCGTAAATGTCTACAAAGGCTTTGAAACAAACAAATTCTACGGCGACGAACTCTACATTGACTCATCATCAGGCGAAATAAAACTAGAAGAAACTCATTTAAACACTACCGCACTCACAACCTTCTATGTTCACGGCACAAACGGCACCGCCACAGGAACAGGCAGCATCTTTAGCCCCGTAAAAACCCTAGGCCAAGCCGCAAACCTTGTAAACAACTCAACCGCAACACCAGCAGCCGGCTCCTTCAAAATTATCCTGCAAACAAACACAACGGAAAGCTCGGACATTTCGCTAACAAAAGATGTAGAAATAATAAGCGATGCCGCCGCCGGTGCAACTGATGCAACACGCACGGTAACTGGAAAAAATGGATCAGATTCGTATTCTCTTACAAGCAGTGCAACCTCAGTATTGCTTGAAAACATAGCCTTTAATTCCCTAAAAGGTTTTACAGTGCAAAGTGGTTCTTCTGTCATTATGAATACAGGAAGCTTTAGCTCCTGCTCTGCCACAGACGGTGGTGCTGTCTACGTAGCAAGCGGCGCAGAATTTCTGGGAGACACCGTTACTTTTAGTGCATGTTCTGCTACAAATTATGGTGGTGCCATTTACTCAGAAGGAGATGTATCACTAGAAACTTGCAGCATAACAGGCTGTAGCGCAGGTCACGGTGGAGCCATATTCGCAAAAAACTGCGAACTTGGATTAAACAACTGTACTATCTCTGGCAATTCATCCACATCAGAAGCTGGTGCCATCCAATTATCAGGCTCAGACACTACCCCTGCATCTTTAATAATGTACGAATGTATTATTGGTACAGAAACTCCAAGTGCCTTGGCAAGCGCCACTAAAGATGAATGCCTTGCAGCAGGAGGCAATTATTCATCTGGTGGTGGTGGTGGAATTCTTCTTGGCAACTATTCAACACTTACATCCACTAATTCAAAAATAAACGGCAACTATGCAGGTGGAGCTGGAGGCGGAATTAATGCAGGTGGAACTTCTTCTAACACTAACGTCACAGTGAAAATTACTGGTGGAGAAATATGCTATAATAGAGCCTCTTCGAATAGTGGCGGAGGATTGCAGGTTTATTCCAAAAAAGAATGTGAAAGCTATGTAGAAGGAACAAAAATTCAATATAACCACTCAAACAGTAACGGTGGTGGAATATCGGTTACAACTGGACATTATTTTACAGTAAAATCCTGCACAGAAATTTCCGGTAATACAGCCTCTGGTGCAGGAAAAGGCTGTTATGCGGCAGGAAATCTAATTCTTTCAGGCTCTACTTATATTGCAGACGGAATTTATTTGAACAAAAATGATACACCTCTTCTTTTGGAAAGTGATTTTGCGCTTTCTGGATCAGATAAAATTCCGCTTTCGTATAGAACAACAGAGTCAAATCAATTTAATACAGGTGCTGTACTCCTAAAAGGCAAGGACTCTCATTCTGTAACAGCATCACAATGTAAGGCTTTTGAACTCGCAGATAACACATTCAAAATAACGCATGATACATCAGCCTCCCCCAATACAGGCATCCTCGCAGAAGCAAGTGGAGTTGGGGCATTTAAGGTTGGTCCAAGCGAAACATATACAACTATTAAAGCTGCTTTGGATGCAATAAATTTACTAGATCCCGCATCTGTAGATGATAAATATGAAATACAAATCTGTTGTGACCTAACGCTTACAGAAGATTTGCAAATAAACACTCCAAATATAAAAATAACAAGTGATCTCGCAACGCCCCCCACAATCAACAGCACTAACTACATGATAACAGTCAATCCGGGCTCAGGAAATGATGTAGAAATAGAAAAAATAAATTTCTCCGGTCTAAAAGGTGGCATAGACATAGAAAGTGGCCAACTTACCATAAATAATAGTACAGTCATGAATGGCTCAACATACAACAGCGACTATGCAGCTGGTATAACAATTAAATCTGGTGCAACGCTAAAGTCAGATGAAGGGCTTGTTATTGACTCCTGTGACAACAATATAGATGGTGGTCATTCTGGAATTTTTAACAATGGTGGTAACATTGAATTAACAGGAACAATAATACAAAATTGTGATAATACAAATGCAGGATCTGGTGGCGGAATTTTCACTAAAAAAGGTTTGTGGGATTCAACATCAAATACAATGAAATTAGAAAATTGTATTATAACCAACAATACAGCTGGAACTGGTGGTGGAATTTATTGTTGTGGAACAGAGATAACTATTGAAGGCGGGGAAATAAGTTCAAATACAGCAACATATGGAAGTGGTGGTGGAGTATATTTATCAAATAGTGGTTCCGATGCAGGTAAATTTATAATGCAGGATAGCGCACTTATTATAAAAGACAATAAAGTAACTGCTGGTACATATGGCGGTGGAATTTATATCGAGACAGGTGAAGCAAAACTCATATTAAATTCCACTTCAAAAGACACCAATAATAATTCTTCAAGTGGCAAATTATGTTATATCTGTGATGGGGCAAAAATCCTCTCCGGCAGCAACATAAACGGTAATTCATGGCCTTCAGATGAAACTATATCATCATCTCATATAGCAAATTAATAGCCCTAATGTCAACTTTTGCAAAAACCCCCTCATCCTCCGCCATGCCGTAAGCAATCTATTTGTTTCCATAGTAGCGAGACA
>CAMNHD010000159.1 GCA_946538875.1 uncultured Treponema sp. | reverse complement strand
CATTCACCGGCGTGAGACTGTTCCACCACTAAGATTGTGTCCGGGCAGGTCAGATGACTTGCCCGGGTGTCAATTTTGACAACATGCCACAAAGCGGCTGCCGGTCGCGTACCGGTTTTGCGGATTTGGGGCGGTGTGGCATGCTTTATGTATCAAGCCTTTTTTACTGTGGGCGAGATTCCGTCCGCTGCCTTTTTCTTCTTTCTGTCAAGGAGCCAGAGCACCAGCATCAGAACCAGTCCGCCGCTTATCATGCAGAAGCAGAGAATCTGTCCTGTGCTGATGTTGAGCCAGGAAGTGTTCCTGTAAATCTCTTTGCTGCCGTCATGCACAATGCGGAAGCCCAGGTCGGAGTCCGGTTCGCGGAAATATTCTATTACAAAGCGCACAAGACCGTAGCCGATTGTGTAGCATGCTCCGATAAAGCCGTCAAAGGGTTTGTGCTTGCGCAGGAACCATAATATGGTCCACAGTACAAGGCCTTCAAAGAATGCTTCGTACAGCTGGCTTGGGTGGCGTGGCAGATTAATCAGACCCGTAATGTTTTCTGTGTTTATACCGCACTTGGCTGCAAAGTCCTGTACCCAGGGAAGACTTGAGGAAAACTGCTCTGCTCTTGGAAATACCATTCCCCAGGGCATAGTTGTTATGCGGCCGTAAAGCTCGCCATTCATAAAGTTGCCGATTCGGCCAAAGGTGTATCCCAGGGGAATGGCCACACACATGGCGTCAATCCACTTCCACAGTGGGCGCTTGTGAACCTTGCACCATACAATCATACCGATGAGGCCGCCGATAAAGCCGCCGTGGTAACTCATGCCGGCCAGACCCGTGAACTGTTTTGTCTTTGGATCAAAGGGCCAGAAAATTAGCCAGGGCTTTCTCAGGTACTGTCCACTGGTGTCGTATACAAGGGTGGAGAATACCCTTGCGCCGATAAGCAGGAAGATTATTCCGCAGGCAATGAAGCTGAAGATGTCGTCTTCTGTGGCTTTCTGTCCGGGTGTGTCCAGTGCGCCGTCCTTCTGCTGCTTTCTGAGTATAAAAAAGGCGGTGACAAAGGCAAAGATGTACATCAGGCCGTACCAGCGCAAAAGGTTCAGTACGGGAACTCCGGGGAACAGTTCCGGGTGGATCCACTTGGGATAGGTGATATAAAGTGGTGTTGTGTTAAACATTTTCTTTCCTTAATATAGTGTTTTGTTGGCGTTATAAAGCGGCCGTTTGCCGGACGGTCGGGTGCCTGGCGGTGCAGTGCGCTGTTAGCAAAGCAGTGCCCCTTTACCAAAGCAAAAAGTGCCGTCCATGCTGCTGACTAAACCCTGAATCCCTGACGGGCCGCCTCAACAAGTTTTTTCTTGAGCATATTGTTTTCGTTGCGCAGGGCCGTAAGCTCGAACTGCTGCTGCTTGATAGCTTCGGCAAGCTCTCCCATGGTAAGCGCTCCGGTTCCCACAAGGTCTTCAACATAAGACATCTTCTGGTTAAAGTCGTCACCGGCTTCCTCTGCGGCAATCTGGAACGAAGTTTCGGAAGCGGTGGTGATGTCGTAGTCATCATCGAACTTGAGAGTCTGCGAATGGATAATCTTGTCCGCAATGCGGTAGATAGCCTGAGAGATAATGGACTGCGGCTTGTACGAAAGGACGGGAAGTCTAGCCGCAAGAGCCTTGTCCTGCAGATTGTCACGGTAAATCACACCAAGATGTTCGATGTTAAGGCCAAGGAACTGCTGGCAGGAGTGGCGGATTTTATTCGCACGGTCGGCATCCTTGGGGTCGTCAATCATGTTCAGCACCATGCGCGGACGGAATTCAGCCATACGTGTCTTGAAAAGCTGTGTGTTTTCCGGATCCACCTGTTCAAGAGATTCCACAAGCTTGGGAATGTAAAGCCTCTGAAGAGTGCTGGTGTCCTTTTTTAGAGTCTCAAGATAGTCGTGAGCCTTGGTGCCTTTCTTGAAGGTGTTGTACATCATGCGGAAGACAATGTTCTTTAGGAAAAGGTATCCGTTCAGAGTTGCCGTCACAGTGGGAGCCGTGACAACAATTCCCTGTGGCGAAAGCAGGAACATGTCCAGTATGGTAAGGTGGGTGCCTGCGCCAAGGTCAAGAATCAGGTAGTCGCAGTCCTGCTCGGCAAATTTCTTTATGAGCTCGTTCTTTTTACTGGCCCTGAGCGAAGTAAGTCCTGGAATTTCCGAGTCGCCCGCAATAAAAGAGACATTTTCGTATTCAGTGGGAACGATTATGTCTTCAAACTGAGACTGCCCCGTAAGATAAGTTCCGATACCCTTTTTGGGCGCATTTTGACCAATAACTAAATGTAAGTTAGAAGCCCCTAAATCAAGGTCAACAAGAACAACTTTTTTTCCTGCCTGTCCTAAAGCAATCGCAAGGTTGGCACTGAGGAGACTTTTTCCCACACCGCCCTTGCCGCTGGCAACTGGTATAATCTGCATACGGATATTATACACAAGCAAGCCGCCGTTTTCAACTGGTTTTGAGTATTGTGCAGTTATTTTTGTGGCTCTCGTTGGTGCCAAGGGCTTTCCACCCTTCGCTCCCGCTCACCCGCTTCCCTCGCTTCCGCTCAGTCCAGTGGGCTGCGGTGCAGGGGTTCCAATCCCTGCCATGCCTGATCTGGGACCCGCTCATGTTTTTTTAAGTTTGCATTGCGGAGAGTTCCGTGGAATGGTCTTGACTTTAGTGGGATGATATGGACATACTTTAGATGATGGATTTTTTATTAAAATGTGATGGGGGACTATTATGAAAAGTGTAAAGTGTATTTTTTCAGGAATTCTCAGCCTTGCAGTTTTGCTCATTGCGTCAGTTTTTTCTTCATGTTCGCAGGGCGCCGAGGAAGCCAGTGCAGAAGTCAAGATTGATCTTCAGAAGTTTTCTTCCTTTGCAAAGGAGGCATTTAAAAACGACGGCGACAATTCTTACAATGAGGATGATAGGAATAAATACCGTTTTGACCTGCATTATTCCTACGGGGATGTTTCTAAAGTTGCCAGTCAGGAATTTACCATCAATTATAACAATACCGGTGCAGTTCAGGGGAATGGAGAGTCAATGGTCACTGATGCCGTTTTCAGGGTGGGCGGTCTGCCCTACGGTTCCGAAGTGTCTTTTCTTATGAAGGTGTACGCAAAAGAACGGCAAACAAGTGATGAGCCAGGCGAAGTTTCCTGGCCTCAGTTTATTTCTCCCAGAACAACTGTGACAGTCGAGCGGAAAACACCGGTGGCTCTGGTTCTCAAGTACTATAGCCCGGAGCTGGACGAGGATTTACCGCAGGTTTCTTATACATTCAGTTTACCGCCAGATGTGGAAGAGGGCTGGTACGGCATTATCTATCTGTATGACGTGGACGGAAGCTCTTATCTGAACACCACGAGTGTAAGTATTTCTGAAGAGAACAGAGGCAGTGATGGAAGGATGACATTCCGCTCACAACAGCTGAGTGTTGGCGACTCTGTCTATGCCACATTGAAGTTGTCTAGTTATGACGCAGAGACTTATACATATTCCTATTATTATGGCTGGGCGAAAGCCACTGTGAAAGTGGATGCTCAAGGTTCTTCCATTGACTTTGGGGAGCTTGTGCAGAATGAACAGGACTATACTCCGTCTCCTGTGCCCGTATGGGTTTTCCCTTCTCCTGAAGAGGGTGTGGATTACGTTCTGTGCAAGGTAGGCTCTATGACGGAAAATGGAACTGTTGGTGATCAATTATTCGTCAAGGAGTTTGACCATGATAGCTTGGGGAACTATTACCTTGTCCTGGACAGCGAATCTGTGGCTGCCATTGGAGATAAAAGTGTACTGGCCCTGATGGTTTACGGCAGTGAAAACCTTGACGGGGATCCTGTGATAAAATGGACGATGGAAGCTTCTTTCCTTGATAATTTTGTTTATTTTGTGCAGGGTTCGCTTGAACCTATGCATTGAGCGGGCGTTGCGGGCGGCGGCTGAGCCCGCTGGAGGGGGTAGCGGAAAAAGACTGAACGCAGTGAGGGATTTTGGAGCGAGGGGCAGGCGCCCCCCTGCGGAGGAATGAAACTTATTGGAATAATGTTTGTTTTCTTCTTGCATAGACGTTAAAAACAACGTAAAATGTATTACCTATGGAGGAAAGAAAATGACGGATGCCTTTAAGGGTGCGCGTGCGGTTGTTGCAAAGGCGGCTTTGATACTTTTGCTTGCAGTTGGTGCCTCCCAGTGTTTTGCTAAGTCTTCTGTTTCGGATGATGCTCAGGCGGCCCAGAATCAAAAATATCTGGAAATAATTAATACTCTCTACTATTATATACAACAGAATTATGTGGAGGAGGTTGATCCTCAGAAGCTTTACGAGGGTGCCCTGCGCGGTATGCTCCAGAGCCTTGACGATCCATATTCTGTTTACATGCCGCAGGATGACTGGCGCAGCCTGACTGACACTACAGTCGGTAACTTTGGAGGTGTGGGGCTTTCCATCACCAAGCCGAATGAGTCTACTCCGGAAAAACCGGCATATGTTGAGGTTGCTCAGCCGATTGATAATTCTCCTGGAGCCAGGGCCGGAATTCAGCCGGGTGACCTTATCATAAAGATTGAGGGCGTGGACACTTCCACCATCACGATGAACCAGGTGCTGGGCATGCTGCGCGGCACTGTGGGCGAAAGTGTTACTGTTACTATCCGCCGTGGAAAGACTATGGAGTTTGACAGGACTCTTGTGCGTGCGGTGATTGAAAATCCTACTGTAAAGTACGGGATGATTGGTTCTATCGGTTATATCAGAATCTCTGAATTTTCTTCCAATACTGCTGCCCGTGT
>CAMNHD010000158.1 GCA_946538875.1 uncultured Treponema sp. | reverse complement strand
GAAAATCCATGCACCGTTGTTGATTGGTGCAAAAGCGAGGTACTGTCTCTGACCGTCAAGCTCGAATGTGGTGAAGCCGCGTTCCTTGTTAATCATCATCTTTTCTGCGGCAATAAGGTCAAGCAGGCCCTTCTGGTCAGTCTTTTCAAGGTCGTTGTCAAGTCTGCTGGCATTGGAATAGTCAACGCCGGTCATCTTTGAACCGGTGGTGTTCAGGATAAAGGCTGTGCCCTTGTAGTCAAGCTTTACTTCGCTTGTGATGCGGTCAAGGCTTCTTGCGGAGTTGACTCCTGAAACAAAACCGACTATCTGTCCGTGGTCGTCATAAATTGGGGCACTGGCAACCATGACCATCTTTTTGTCAATCTCATCGTAGTAGACGTCGGACATGTTGGAGCGGCCGTTCATTGTTGTCTTGAAGAAGCCCTGGGTGGCGACATTTGTTTTATAACCTGTGGTGCTGATTACATCACCATTAGTGTAGCCGATCTGGAAACGCTCGAAACCAAGGCGGGATGCTTCCTTTGAGAGGACTGCACGCTGTACTTCCCAATCCATCGAACGGATGTCAGGGCGGAGAGCAATGTCTTCAACATGTTGAAGATAACCGTCAACTTCCTTATCTACGACTTTAGCTGCATCTTCAGCACGTGACTGCATTGTACTGGTAATTGTTTCTTTTGTTGTCACCGTGAACATACGGATTGTGATAAAACTTAAGACAACACATACTACAGTGACGAGAGTAGCAATCTGCAGAATAATTTGTATGCGTAGATTCGATTTTTTTGCAGAGTCAGCCATTGCAAAAATACCTCCATAAAAGAATCAATCCACTTTTTTAATTTGAATTCGGTGAGGATTTAAGAATTCTGATTTCATATTATATTCTGCTTTTAAAGGTGTCAAGATGTAGTTTTCTTTATGATTATGGAATAAGCCTTAAAGATAAGTGAATTCTTAAAAATTTGGAGGCAAAAATGCCACTTTTAGGCGGAATTTCCTGAAAAGTGGCATTCAACGTGTGATGATAAATCGTGTTTATTTCTCCGGAGCGCTTGAAGAATCCGAAGAAATTTTTGAAGAATTTTTTGTTGACCAGACTTCCTGAAGGTTTGTCAGATTGAGAAGCCTTGGAAGACCCTCGGAATCTGTGACCATAAGTCCTTCCGGAATGATGTTCAGCGGAGAAGAGGGGCTGACTGGAACTGTGCTCTGGGCAATGAGATTCACGTTCTTGTCATAGGCACCGACCAGATACTGGGAGCCGCTCTGGAAAACCACGTAGAATGTTGATGCGGATGCGGCGATTTCTGTGTTGTCGGCAAGCACTTCCTGGCTCTGCCTGCACAGTTCAAGTCTCTGTGCGTCAATAAGACAGAGGCGCACCGCTGAGTTTCCTTCATTAAGACCGCACACGGCAAGATACATCTGCGGGTATGCGGCTGTGTTACCGTCGTCGCCTGGGAATGAACAGTTTGTGACTGTAAAGACCGCTGATTTACCGCGTATCTGTTTTACCGGCGAACGTGTGATTACTGCACCTGTCTTTCCGTCAACAGTAATGAGGGTATAGAGATTCTTGGTCTCATCGGACACAAAAAGACCTGTTACATTGTTCTTTGTTTCCGGGACTGGCTTTGCCTTGACAGCGCTTTTGTCACCCTGGATGACAGTGCGCTCTGATTTGGCTTCCACTGCCTTGCGGTCAGCAAGACGCTGCTGGGTCTGAGCCGCTTTTCCTGAACGTTCTGCTGCGGGTGTGTTGCCCTTGGCACGCTGCTGGGTGGCATTCTTCTGAGCCTCCTGGGCACGGGTGTTTGCGGTTGCGGCTTCGCGTTCCTTAAGGTCTGCCATGTTTTCACGTGCCGCCACGGATTTTGTTCCCTCAGGCTCTTTCCGTAAGGCTTCCACAACATTGTCATCGGATATGGTGGTGGTGTCCACTGCGGAAAGGTCGGACTGAATGTCATTCAGCGGAATGACAATCTGTGTCTTTCCGGCCCAATCCCGCCAGTCTGTGCTGAGACCTACTTTGTCGGCCTCAAGGTATTTCATGACCGCAGGAGAATAGCGTTCGCGGAATGTTTCAATCTGTCCACGGTAGACCGCATTGTAAATGGTGACATAAACTGCGATGGTCCCGGCGTCTTCTGCATTGTAACCGTAGGCAGCCTGCAGGTAACCGGTCACGATTCTGCGCAGGTTGCGGATATGGTCGACCGCAGCATTTTCGTTGAGCACCAGGATGTCTGCTTCAAGGCCCTGTGCATCGGAATTGTCCACTGCATGGATCAGTGAATACTTTGCCTGAGGTTTTATGACGCTGGGATTTAGGATATCCTTTGAAACTTCGGTTCCAAGTTCAGTACCAATGTTTGTGATGGCATGTGCGCTTTCGATGACGGCATGAGGGCCACCGTAGTTTTCAAACTGGATACTGTCTATGGAGCCTTGGACGTTCAGCTCTTTTTCGTCAACTTCCAGGGAAAAGCCCATGGAGATTATAGAAGCAAAAACTGCGCATAATAAAAAGACTTTCTTCATAAATTACCTGCTCTGGGAAGCTCCCATCCTTTGTTATTTTTCTTTAGTATAATATAAGTTGAAAAAATGTTACAGTCCCGGACCGCAATCCAGTGTCTTTATCTCCAAAAAATCTTTTCGGCGGAAGCTACAACAGTAACATCCAACGTGCGTCCATGGCGCTGTTGGTCAAACTTCAGGTACAAATCACAACCGCCCGTAGTTCCGCATAGGCCGGTAGCCACTTTGCTGCTCATGAGTCTGCCTGGACAGTCTGCCGTAGAAGGGAGATGTCGGCGGGAACGGAAGCGGTGCCTTTGATTATGTTCTCCATATCTGCTGCAGTGTAACGGTCCTGGGGGTAGAGGACCACAATTGCCTGGTCTCCTGTGCTTAGAAAGTTTGTCTTTCCAAAATCGGTGTAGCGCGTTGCCCCTATGGAAAGCATTATCTCTTGGGGGTGACCTGCCTGCACAAGGTAGGTGTTGACGGATTCAACCGGGCCCTGGTCAGTCTGGGTGTTCAGTTTTTCAATTGCCCACTGGAGGAGTTCCCCGTAGATGTAGCTGTAGTTGCGGACAGCGCTGTCTTCGCCGTACTGGTGCAGTGTGCCGTCACGGAGCATGTAGCTTGCGATACGGTAGCGGTCAAGAATACCGCCGGGCGCAAATGTGTCGATGGAAATTCTTGTTGCGGAGAATCCCTTGCTGCATTTCCCCCAGTTTTTCTTTTGGCTGATTTTACTTGCGCCATCTTTGCGGATAGAGCAGTCATTGGAGGCGGCAAAGGCGTATGGCTCAAGGGAAACAATTCTGTCGCCCTGCCAGGATGCTCTGCAGACAATGGCACATTCGGGTTCAATCTGAAGCTTGTCTTCGTTGGGCGGATAGATTATGCTGCTTGAGCTGAAGGGGTAGACAGTGAGAAATGATGGAATGCCGTCACCCTGACGTGGAATATATGTGGGGAAAACAGCCTTTGGAGCATTCTCTGATTTTGTCTTGATCTGGCGGAAGTCCTTGTCTTCCCCAGCCTGTTCAAGATGACCGGTGAAATTTCCTGCAACGCCAAAACACGCCGTGTTTAACAGATCTGAATCCATATAATAATCCTTATTTTGCAACCGGGCGGTAATAAAGTGTAGAGCCGCGTCTTCCGTTGGGGGAAGGAACCTTTTTCATTTCAAAGTCGTCGTCAAGATTCTCAATCAAATCTGACAATTTCTTGAAGCCGTAATTCAGGGTGTCAAAGCTTGGGTCCTGTCTCTTGAAGAACGAACCTGCGGCACTGACGTCTGCCCAGCCTTCATCATCGGCATAACGGTTGTAGGCATTGTTAAGCAGCTTGTAAATCTTGCGGAACTGGCGGTCGGTCATAGTCTGGCCTGGTGTGGAACGGCGGAAAATACCGGTGATTCCAGGTTTGTCCTTTTTGGCCTTATGGTCGCGGTGCTTTACTTCAGCAAGCTTTGCCTCTTCCTCTTCGTTTTCTTCCTCTTCTTCTTCCTGAAGATTTTCAATATAGATAAAATTGTCACATGCGTTCACAAAGGACTGCGGCGTTTTTTTCTGACCAACACCAAAGACGTAGAGCTGACTTTCACGCAGACGGGTTGCCAGTTTTGTAAAGTCCGAGTCGCTGGTGACCAGCGCAAAGGCATCGTACTTGTCCGTGTAGAGCAGATCCATTGCATCGATAATCATGGCGCTGTCGCTGGAGTTTTTTCCCTGGGTGTAGGCAAACTGCTGTACAGGGATTATCGCATTGTCGTTCAGTTCTTTTTTCCAGTTCTTGAGAGTTTCTATGGTAAAGTCCCCGTAGGCACGTTTGGTGATAATGTGCCCGTGTGCCGCAATTTCCTGGAGAATTGGACGGAGTTTTTTACCGGGTGTGTTGTCTGCGTCTATGAGAACCGCAATCTTCTTTTGTTCCTCAATATCAATCATATAGTTTCCTTGTTTTTGAAAAATCCCGGAACCGCTGGGGTACCGGGAATTGTGTTTCAGAGTATTCTGTTTTTATTTGGCTGCAAAGTCGGCAAGTGTCTTTTTGTATTTGTTTGCACCTGCTTCGTTCAAGTAAAAGCGGTAAGGACTTGCTGAACTTGAACAGAGCGAGCGCTTGCTGTCGTCATCAGGCAGAGCGTAGACCGCAACAGTGTAGTTCTTTCCTGCGACTGTGAATTCAACCGTGGAATCCGGAGTGCCGGAAGGAAGTGTTGCCGTGTCTGCCGCCCATTCTGATACGTTGAGCGTGGATTTTGTCCTGAGCCATGAAGTAAGGGCTGATTCATCAATTGCGTTGGTGTACGGAG
>CAMNHD010000157.1 GCA_946538875.1 uncultured Treponema sp. | reverse complement strand
CAAGTGCGGAGCAGTGCTTATGGTCGATATGGCTCACTTTGCAGGCCTGGTTGCAGGCAAGGTCCTCACCGACGACTACGACCCGGTCAAGTGGGCAGATGTGGTCACTACAACCACACACAAGACACTCCGCGGTCCACGTGGAGCAATGATTCTCTGCAAAAAGGAATTCGCAGACTATGTGAACAAGGGATGCCCGATGGTTCTCGGAGGTCCTCTCGGACACATCATGGCCGCAAAGGCAATCGCATTCAAGGAAGCCCGCACTCCGGCCTACCAGGAATACGCACACAATGTGGTGAATAACGCAAAGGCTCTTGCTGACGAATGCATGAAGCTCGGCATGACTCTCCAGACAGGCGGCACCGACAACCACCTCATGCTGATCGACGTCACTACTTACGGGCTTACCGGCAAGCAGGCAGAGGCCGCCCTGTTCAAGTGCGGTGTCACAGCAAATGCAAACGCACTGCCATACGACAAGAACGGTGCATGGTGGACAAGCGGTATCCGCGTTGGTACCCCGGGTCTTACCACACTCGGCATGAACGAAACCGACATGAAGGAAGTCGCCGCAATAATCGACCTGGTTCTCAAGGGAACAAAACCTGGCCTTACAAAGGAAGGAAAGCCTGCAAAGGGAAAGATTGTCCTTGACGAAGCCGTGGAGGCAGAGGGTAAAAAGCGTGTCCAGGCACTGCTTGGAGCACATGTCCTTTATCCGGAACTTGACCTTGACTTCCTCAAGAAGCAGTTTGTAAAATAATTTTTTCTGAACGGCACCGCAGCCCCGCGGGACACTGTTTTGGCGCAGAGCGCAGAGTTCACGCCTTGGCAAGTTCCCCGCTTTCCGGGGTTGCTGGTCTACACCCTTCATTACCGTCCACACGCGGACGGTAACCGGCTTGCGCCGTCCATGACACTAGCTGTCAAAACTGATTACAGCGTTTTCAAGCCACTCCCACCTTTGATGCAGCTTCCCTGCAGAGACCGGCTGTGTATGAATCCCCTATCCTATCGTAAGCACCGGCCATTTTGTTCAGCATAAAGATATCGTCGCTTTTTCCAAGCCGCAGCTCAAGCGCACGCTCCCATGCATCGATTGCAAGCTCGTCGTTAACATTTCCTTCTATATTATGGCGCAGTATGTGGCGCATAAAGTCCAGGACTTCCGGAAAAAACAGCCTGAAGTAGTCATACTCGTAATTCATCTGTATCACCTGGCACAGGAGCAGCACCGCATCGTAGAATTCGCGTCTCAGCACCAGTTCTTCGGCAAGGATAAAGCCGTAGTCCATGAAGTCTTCGCGTATGAACCACTTGTACATCTTGAAGTCCACATGGGTCATGTTCATGCGCTTGTATTCGTTCACTGCATCGTCTTCGCGGTGGTGCATCAGGTCAAAGAAAATTAGTTTTGCACGGCTTTCATCGTCGCTGCGGGCCAGGAGCCATTCGCGGTAGTCGAATTTCTTTACAGTCCGCTTTTTGTAATGCCAGGTTTCTGTCCTGAATGCTGCGGAGTCATCAAAGATTCCACGGGAACGTGCATCGGTCAGAGTCTCGTAAGCCTGTACCAGTTCCCTGAACGCGCCTGCGTCTTCCTGTGAATGGGTCACATCGGGGTGAAGGAGCTTGGCTTTTTTCCGGTAGGCACGGCGTATCTCTGCGGCACTTGCTGTGCGGGGAACGCCTAAAACCTCATAACAATCACGCATGGTGGTGAGAGTATACAATGCAATGTGATTAATTGCAACCGTCTCAAGAATCTAGCGTGCACCGGTATATGGCATGAAGAACAGTTTTGACAAAATGCCAAAGTGCCAGGATGGAGCTGAACTGTTTTGTCGGAAGTGCATAATTGATTTTGGTATTGACAGCGGTTTAGTACAGTGATAAAATTAATCTACTATAAATTTAACTAAGGTATAAGGAAGTTTTTTTACTATGGAAACAACAGAAAAAGATAATAAATCTGGTAAAAAAGACCATTCAAAGGCAGGTGCGGTGGTTATTCTTATCATCTCCGCAGCAGTATTCGTTTTTGCAGGTGGAACAGCCGGTATCACCTCATTGATGGAAAAGAGAAATACACCGGTGTTCGGTTCCTACAAGGGAAAGAATATCGAATATAAACAGGGTTCACGTATCTTGTCTGTTGCAGGCAACACAATCAGGCTGTATGAAGAGTTCAAGATCAACGTCAATGACGAGCAGAGAAGAAAAATCTTCGAGAACGCCTACGTACAGACTGTAGAGGAACTGTATGCCGCTGATCACGTCAAGAAGGCTGACTGGTCTGCTCCAAAAGAGGCTGTCAACCGAGAAATGCTTCCTTCATACACAAACAAGGCTACCGGCAAGTATGACCAGCGCATCTTCAATCAGGCAACAGAAGCTCAGAAGAATCTGATCCATGATAACGCCGTCAAGAATCTTACACGCCGCCGCTATATTGATGACATTGTTGGTTCAGACACCACTGTGGGTGGCTCGACTCTTTATGGCGTAAAGCCATCTTCAAAGGAAGCCGCATTTGTTGCAGGCCTGTCCACAGAAAAGCATTCATTCGAGATTGCCGCATTCAGCACAAATGACCTTCCTGAGTCGGAAATCAAGTCTTTCGGCCAGTCAAACAAGGAAATGTTCACAAAGTATGACCTCTCTGCAATCACAGCAAGCACAGAGGAATCTGCAAAGTCAATTCTCAACCGCATCAAGAACAATGAAATCACTTTCGAGGATGCAGTAAAGGATCCGAACACATCTCTCCAGATTTACACAAACAGCGAAGGCAAGGTGTCAAACTCTTACCAGTATCAGCTCGCACGCTCCATCCCAGAGGAAGCAGCCCTCACAGCCGTCACCTCACTTGCCAACAGCGCAATTTCCGAAGTCGTAAAGACTGCCTACGGATGGACAATCTTCCGCTGTGACTCAGACAGCAAGGCCGCTGACCTTGATAACGCAGACATCATCGCCGCTGTAAAGTCATACATTCTTTCCAATGAGGCTTCCATCGTTGAAGACTACTGGACCAAGCAGGCACAGAATCTGGTCACACAGGCCTCCATCACTTCATTCGCTGAAGCATGCGAATCAGCCGGTGTATCAAAGGTTGATGTTCCTGCATTCCCGGTCAACTACAACGGTGTTTCATTCTACGAAGGTGTTTCATCAGATGTTACAGAACTTGCATCCCTCAAATACAATGCAGAAGCTCTCCAGAAATTGTTCTCACTCAAGTTTGAGCAGGTTAGCGAGCCAATTGTGCTTGGTTCAAACATCATCGTTGCCAAATGCGTCGGAATCCAGTTCGATGATGCCGCTGAAAGCGACTCTTACAACACAAATTCAAAGGATATCGACGGTAACATCCTTGTTAATACAATCATGACTTCACCAGACCTCAAGGACAATTTCTACAACGTCTACAATGCTTATTTCAGATCAAATAACTAGGACTGAGCCATGAATTGTCAGGAGACCCCCCGCCTTGTTCCAGTTGGTGGGGGTTCTTCTATTTTAAACACTGTTCTGTACAGGGAACGCTTTCTTTATTCCAAATACAATCCGTCACGTGCTATTGAGACTGCCGTACAAAAAGCCGTGATTCTTCCGGGGACACTGATTCTCCTGAACTCCCCTGCCCTGTTCTACGGCCTGCAGGAACTCCTGCAGAAATGTCCTGATGACTGCATGATTCTCGCCTTGGAATCAGAGGCTCCTCTCCTGGAACTGTCTCAAAACACCCTTTCTTCATTCAATTCAGAAGTACAGCAGAGAGTTAAACTGATGAATGCGGCGGACACTCTTTCAATAGACTCTTTTTTGCGCAGGGCTGTGTCCACTGGAAAAATCAAACGCTGCCTCTGCATGGATTTCTCAGCGGGTACTCAGTTCAACAACGGACTTTATAAGAAAATCTTTGACGCCGCGCAGGAAATAACGGCCGCCTTTTGGAAAAACCGCATAACAATCGTCAGGATGGGAAGGCTTTTTGCAAGGAACATACTGCAGAATCTTGCAAGGACTTCAGCTGGTCTGACACTTGATTGTGTAAAGCACAGTGTGGACAGGCCGATAATTGTCTGCGGTGCCGGCGAAAGTCTCGACAGTTTTTTTACGGACGGTGGAAGCGTATTAAGGGAACTTGTGCAGAGCAGGAAATGTTTTCTTCTGGCAGTGGACGCAGCATTCCCCGCACTGCTTGAGCGTGGGATTGATCCCGACGGAGTTGTTGCCGTGGAAAGCCAATGGGCAATACAAAAAGCATATATCGGAACAAAAAAATCACGCGCAGCAGTCTTTGCCGACCTTTGTTCCCGCCCGCAAGTTGCATCCCTTGCCCGGAACCGCAACGTCCGCACTATCTGGTTCACTTCATGGTATGCAGACACATGCTATCTTGAGTCACTCAGAAACATGAGGATTCTTCCGGCAGTACTTCCTCCGCTTGGCTCCGTGGGTCTTACCGCCACCGCACTTGCCCTTGCACTCAGAAAAACTCAGGAGACACCTGTCTTTGTCACCGGTCTGGACTTCAGTTACTCTGTGGGAAAAACTCATGCTTCGGGCACTCCGCAGCACAAGGCCATGCTGTTCACGCAGACAAGGCTTTCTTCCATTGGGAATTATGGTGCTTCATTCAACGGACAGGCACACGCCGTCAAGTCAAAGGATGGTACTGTAATGATAAGCCCGCCTGCCCTTGAAGGCTACGCCGCATTGTTCAGGAATTTCTTCTGCGGGACACAGGCTCTCTTTGACGCAGGTAAAAGCGGAATACCTCTTGGACTTCCTGAGCTTTCTGTCCAGGAACTGTGCACTCTTATTGAGAAAC
>CAMNHD010000156.1 GCA_946538875.1 uncultured Treponema sp. | reverse complement strand
TGTTGTAGAGGTGGAACTCCTTGAGGTCGTGGTTTCCGAATACAAAGTATGTGGGTTTTCCGAGGGCCGAGACTATGAAGTCCACGTATTCCATCGAGAGCTCCCCTGCGCAGAGCACTGCATCCACGTCCTGATAGCGTTCCTTTACGCTGGTGGAGTAAATGAGCGGGTCTACTTGGTCTGAAACGCAGAGGAACTTCATGGGGCCTGCCTTAGGCTCCGGCCTTTGCCAGTATGTTTTCCAGGGCTTCCTTGCCCACCAGCACCACCGGCCTGCTTTCCGCAAACTGTATGGCGGTGTTGGTGAAGCCAGAGCTGGAGAAGATATAGGCCTTGTAGTAGTTCTGGTTCTTTACTGTGTCTGCAGTCTGGCGGATTATAGCTTCCTCGACCGGGGTTGTTTCGCGGTAGAATTCAGCGAGTATGACCATCTTGCGGACATTCATCCAGTTGTCCTTTTTGTCTTCCGTGGTGAGCATGGTGCAGCCGTAGCTGGTCGGCTCAATCTTCTGACATGCTAGGTTGAATCCTGCGTGTGCGGCCTTCTTGCACTGCTCCATGAATGAGGCGGTGGGGGCGGTGAGGTATTCCTTCATGCTGTCGTTGGCCTGCAGGTCGCGGTATTCGTTGAGCTTTGCGGCCACATCGCGGAACCGCTTGTTGCGCTGGTTGATTTTATCCCACTGCTCGATTGCCTTGTCCAGCTCGTGAATTTTTTCGTAGCAGGCGGCAAGAAAGTAGCGGGCGTAGAGTGTTTCCTGGCTTCCGTCATCCTTGGAGCACTTGATGGCGTGGATGTACTCGCCCATGGCGTTGTCTATCTGGTCCACCATCATAAAGCATGAGCCTCTTTCTATGAGTGCCCTCTGGCGGAATTCCGGGTCGCGCTCTGCCTTTTCAAAGGCTTTTACTGCTCCTGCGTAGTCTGTGTTCTCCTTGAGAATCTTGCCCAGATAGTAATAGTTCGCATAGGCTTCCGGGTTTAGTCTGATTGCCAGGTCTATCTCTTTCTTTGCATCGGTGAACTGCTTGGCGCGGTACAGCAGGTAGCCTAGTGCTGTGTGGGCCTTCTGATGGCGGCGGTCGAGGAAGATTGCCTTCTGGTAGAAGCCCATGGCCATTGCTCCCTGCCCGTTAAGTTCGTAGATGCGGCCTGCGTTGTAGTGGTTCTCGGCATCCTGGGGGTTCAGTTTGGTGAGCAGCAGGTATTCGCGGAGTGCAGCTTCGTTTTCGTTGAACTTTGCATACAGTGCGGCCATCTGCCTGCGGAATTCTGCCTCAGGTATGTCACCGTTGAAGACGGCCTTTTCGTTGACTGTCTTGAATTCCATGTATGCCAGCTCGGGCTTTGAGTCGGCAAGGTAAGCCTGTCCCAGCCAGTAGTGTGCCAGATAGTCCCTTGGGTTCTTTGCAATTATGGTTTTTGCTGTCTTTTCTGCGGCCTGAAATTTTCCTTCTTTAATAAGACGTTTGATTGCGCCGATTCTTTTTGGGCTGACTAATGTCTTCACAAGAATTACAGTCACCACTGCGATGACTGCGACAAGCACTGCGATAATTAACAACATTGTTGGGCTCATGTTAAAATTCCACCTTGTATCGTTGGCCTGAATCCAGGACTTGTTTGCAAACCGTTACCAAAACATGCATAAGATGTTTGGTTTGTAGACTGGCTCTGTCCGGAAACTCCGGGGCGTCCAGTGCCTATATTACGGCATTATGACGGTTTTTGCAAGAATTATTGAGTAATTTAAGCCATATTGACCATACGGTATTGAAAGATTAGCCTTTTTATGCGAATATGTCAAATGGAAAATGAGGGAGGTACATATAAGATGAATAAAAATTTAACAAAAGTTTTTCTCTCTACATTTTTTGCGGTGTTTTTGACCTGGGCTTCTTATTCACAGTCCACGGCTTACGAGCAGGGCGAGACCTTTTTCCGCCAGAACCAGCCTGAGCAGGCTATTCCTCTTCTGCAGAAGTCTATTGCGGAGAATGACAACCCGCGGGCCTTTATGTACCTGGCACTTTCGTATTACCAGGTGGGTAAGTATCCCGAGGCGCTTGAGGTATGCAGCGCGGGTATGACGGCGAACGGCACTAATAAGAAGATTCTCTCCTATAATGCCGGGAACATTGCCTTTACCATGGAAGACTATGCTGTTGCGGACCGGTGGTATTCCATCTCCATCTCGGCGGATAGTACTTTTGCCCCTCCGGTGCTCAACAGGGCGCAGGCAAGGCTCAAGCTTGGCAAAATAAAGGATGCCCGTACCGACTACAGGCGTTATCTTGAACTTTACCCCCGGACTCCCCAGCGTGACCAGATTGAGGAACTTCTCAGGCTGCTTGACTCTGAGATTGCACAGGAAGAGGCTGAAGTGGAGCGGATCAAGATTGAGAACGCACGCATAGAAGCTGAGAATGCACGTATTGAAGCGGCCCGTGTGGAAGCAGAGCGTGTTGCGGCTGAAGAGGCTGCGGCTGAGCAGAGGCGTGCCGAGGCGGCTAAGGCTGAAGCGGAGGCCCGAGCGGCTCAGGAACTTGCGCGGCAGAAGGCTGAGGAAGCCCGTATTGCTGCGGAAAAGGAAGCGGAAGCTAAGCGTTTGGCCGAAGAAGAGGCTGAACGGCAAAGAAAACTGCTTGAAGACGTAGCAGCGTCTCTGCAGGATACAGAATCACAAAATATGTCAGCAGGAGCTGAAGGAACGGTTGGATATGGCTACGAATCAGAACTCGAATAACGAAGACGGCGTAAAGAAGCCTTCTTCTTCCAGGACAGGCGCGTCTGCTAGTAAGACGGCCTCTACAACAAAGACAACGTCTGCAGCAAGACGTACCACTACATCAAGAAGCGGGGAGGCGGTGACGGATTCCGCTGCCAGAAAAACTCCTGCTTCTTCTGCAAGAAGCTCATCTGCCCGCACCGGCACAACTACCAGAACTGCCGGTGCCACAAGTACTGCGTCCCGGACTGGAACTACAGCTGCAGGCTCACGGACTGCTGCCAAGACTGCGGCAGAAACCCGCACGACACGTCCGGCTTCTGTTGCGGGAACATCACGTACAGCAGGTACTGCAGCCAGGACTGCCTCAACTACGGGGCGTACAGCAGGTACTGCAACAAGAACCGCGGCTAAAACAACATCTGCTGCGGCAAAAACAGCCGGCACTACCACAAAAAACGCCAGCACTACTGCAAAAACAGCCTCTGCAACTGTAAAAGCTACAGCCACACGCACAGCATCTGCCGGAACAACAACTGGCTCAACGGGCAGGACAAGTTCTGCTTCCACAAGGGCGGCAGCTTCAACAGGCAGAACCACTTCCGCAAGGACAGCCGCTGCCTCCGCTGCACTGGGGGCTGGTACTGCTGCCGCATCAAGCGCTTCTTCTGCAGATACAACTATATCTGCTGCAAGGGTAAGTGCTTCTGAATTGTCTTCTAAAGCTGCAGGGTCCCGTGCTTATTCATCAAGTCAGGATACTATAGCCGCAGATTCTACGGGCTATGCTTCTTCCGACACTTACGGAAGCACTGAAACTTCTGGCAGCAGTTCAGGTTCATCTGGTCCGGTGTCTTCCGACAAACTGTATGATTCTCCGCTTTACAGCACATACGGTCTTTCAGCGTCGGCATCTTCCTCTGAGAAGACTGTTGTGCAGAATACTGATGATCTGATTTATGATGATGACAAGACTGCGCTGAAGTCTGAAAAAACTTCTTCCGGCGGTTCATCAGGTTCCGGCGGCGGTAGGAAGAATAAAAACAGCGACAAAAATAAAAAGCTTCTGATAGCGGTTCTTGCAGCTGTCCTGGTTGGAGGCGGTATTGGAACATACGCCATCTTGAAGTCTGGCAATGATTCTGCTGAAAAGACTGCCCAGAATGTTGAAAATAAGGGTTCCGATATTTATATAGATGGAATCGGTACTATGAGCGTGAATGGTGTTATGGCACTGGTACGCCAGTACTATGACCAGGGACGCTATCACGAGGCAAAGAAAGCTCTTGAGCAGGTGCTCCAGCAGCAGCCGGACAATCAGGAAGCAAAGGATCTTCTTGAGCTTGTGAACAATGCGCTTAGAGATACGGAGAATGCACGCGGTGCTGCCCTTGCTCTTGCTGAACAGCAGATTGTCGAGGAGCAGTATCAGGAAGCGGTTGATACTCTTCAGCCTCTGCTTCAGGTGAACCCTGATGATCAGGAGGCTCAGGCTCTTCTGCAGCAGGCTCTTGCCGGACTTAATTCTCTGGACAATGCAGGTGGTTCTGGTGACCGTCTTGCGTTGGCCCGTCGTCTTGCTGCGGCAGGACGCACCGACGATGCAATCAGTGCACTGAATGTTCTTATCGCTCAGGAGCCTGAGAACGAAGAGGCAAAGAGTCTTCTTGCAACTCTTGAAAACACAAGGAATGACGATGCGGCAAGTCTCAGGTCCCGCAATAAGACCGAGGCTTTTGAAAGGGCTCAGGCTCTTGCGGACGAAAACCGCTTTGACGAAGCTCTCAGCGTATTGAATAATGCGCAGAACCAGAATCCTGACGATACGGAAATCTCATCAAAGATTGCTCAGATTAACGCCATGCGCTTGAGTAGGAGCGATTTCGGAAATGTTGGCGGTACTGGTGCCAGCGGCAACAGCAACAGCTCCGCAACCACCGGCACAGGCTCGGCAACAACTGCAGCCGCAACAGGCACAAGCGGCAACCGCAACGGTTCCGCAACCAACGGCACAGGCTCGACAGCAGCTGCAACCGCAACAGGCACAAGCGGCAACCGCAACGGTTCCGCAACCACCGGCGCAGGCTCAACAGCAGCTGCAACCGCAACAGGTACCAGCAGCAACAG
>CAMNHD010000155.1 GCA_946538875.1 uncultured Treponema sp. | reverse complement strand
AGATTCTTAAGGGCGAAGACGGAAAGGTGCGCGGTATTGTCTTCAAGAAGTGCACTCAGGTGAAGGATTCTACCGGAAGGTTCAATCCGCAGTATGACGAAGACGACACTATGACTGTAGAGTGCGAGAACGTGTTTCTCAGCATTGGACAGAGCATCGAATGGGGAAAGCTTCTTGAGGGCAGCAAGGTGGAGCTCGGAAGGGGCAACGGCGCTGTTGCGGACAAGGTGACTTACCAGACTGCACAGAGCGACATCTTTGTTGGGGGGGATGTGTACACCGGGCCCAAATTTGCAATCGACGCAATCGCTGCGGGCAAGGAAGGTGCCATTTCCATCCACCGCTTCGTGCAGCCGAATTCAAGCCTTACTATCGGACGCGCGCGCAACAATTACATCGAGCTGGACAAGGATGCGCTTGTTCTGGAAAACTACGATAACACTCCCCGTCAGACTGCCGGATTCAAGGCAGATGTTTCCAAGAAGAGCGGATTCAACGATGCCAAGCTGGTGTTCACCGAGGAGCAGGTAAAGAAGGAGACTGCGCGCTGTCTTAAGTGCGGGGCTTCTGTTGTTGACCAGAACCACTGCATTGGCTGCGGACAGTGCACCACAAAATGTATGTTCGACGCAATCCATCTGGTACGCGAAAACCCGGGATGCAGCAGGATGTACAGGAGCGAGGACAAGCTCAAGGCTATTCTTCCAAACATGCTCAAGCGCAGCATTAGAATCAAGTTCTCGGGCAACAAGAACAAACCCGGTAAAAAGGAATAGTGCCGGAAATGCATGAACTTGGCATTGTATTCCATGTGATTGACCGTCTCGAAGAACTCCGCAAGGAAAATGCCCTTACGAAAATCGCATCGGTCACACTGGAAATCGGGGAGGTTTCCGGAGTTGTTCCGGAATACATGACCGACTGCTGGAAATGGGCTGCGGCAAAGCATGACTTTCTTGAAGACTCAAAGCTTGTAATAGAAACCTTGCCCGCCGTGACAATCTGCAACTCGTGCGGTAAGACTTATCCCACCGTTAGGTTTGCAAAGATCTGTCCACACTGCGGAAGCAAAGACACAGTTCTTGTTTCAGGCAACGAAATGTCAATCAAGGAAGTCGAGGCCTGCTGAGTGAAATTGGAATCAGGGCACCTGTGTGCCTTATGATTATAATCGGAGAAAAAAAAGGAGGAAACTTATGTTTTTTCAAATTTACAACAGCGGAGTGGCGGGAACACAGATTCTTGGCTGGCTGCTGGTTTTTCTTGGGCTCATACTGATAAATGAGCGGGGAAGGCGCACAAAATTCGGCGGAATGTTTGTGTTTATGATAGTACCTGCCGCTCTTACAATCTACTTTATCTGCGCACAGATTGGCAAAAATTCCTTTGCAGCGGAATGGCAGGTTGTCAAGTACATGGACGGCTGGTTCCATTATGCCAAGCTCTACGCCGCTACAATCGGCTGTATCGGCTTCATCATGATCAAGTACAAGTGGGGAATCGGCGCCAAGGAATGGTTCAAGCCCTGGCCATTTGTAATTGTAGGAATCAACATCCTGATTGCCGTCGTATCCGACTTTGAATCTGTTGCAAAGGGCGGCATCAACGGAGGCTGGTGGGTCTCCAACGAGGGGGTATTCCTGTACGGTGGCTGGTGGAACCTGCTCAACGGCATCGCCGGTCTGCTTAACATTGTCTGTATGACCGGCTGGTGGGGAATCTACTCCTCCAAGAACAAGCAGCAGGATATGCTTTGGCCGGATATGACATTTGCATTCATCCTCGCTTATGATGTGTGGAACTTCGAATACACCTACCTGAACCTTCCGACCCACGCCTGGTACTGCGGTCTTGCACTGCTTCTGGCACCTACCTTTGCCGCCACATTCTGGAACAAGGGTGGCTGGATTCAGAACCGTGCCTTTACACTTTCAATCTGGTGTATGTTCGCACAGGTTGTGCCTCTGTTCCAGCTTTCAAAGACATTTGGTGTGCTGCCAAGCGTCTATGCCGGTGCAGGTGCCACATCTTCACTTGACTTGTACAACAAGGCAATCGAGCTTTACAATGCCGGCCATATAAACGGCGCTGAAGTTGACTCGGCAATCCGTGGATTCGGAATTACTGCTGATCCAAAGATGCAGGGAATTGTTGCTGTTGCGGCTCTTGCTATAAATGTCTGCGTGCTGGCTGCAATTATCAAGAAAGCAAAGGCTACTCACACCAATCCTTACACCCATGAAATCTGGAAGGGTACAAAGGACTTTGAGGAAGCAATGGCACGCGCTGAGTAGCGGATGCCTTATGAATTCCATTCCGGTTCCCAGCGATAGCTTTTTGTACTGCCGTCAGGAACCGGGAATGAAATTCCTGTCGCGGCAAAACAGAAACCGGTCTGACTGTTTTTGTTTTCCACGGCATAACGGGGATTGTAGACAGTATCTCCAATGACAGGCAGCCCAAGCCAGGCCAGGTGGCAGCGTACCTGATGCCGGTATCCTGCTGTGATTGAACACTCCACGGAAATTATTCCCAGGGGTGTTTTTTTTATGTCTGACAGTCTTGTTGTGTATTCACGGACTCCAGCCTTCTGCAAGGCATACTTTCCTGATTTTTGTGTGACCGGCCGCACTTGAGAACTCTTTTTTCCGAACGGTCTGAATTTTGACTTTATCTCAAGGCCCATGCAGGCTTTCTCACAGTTTTCTTTTACCTGCCCAAGAATTTCCGTTGCAGATAAAGGCGGTTCCGGGGTGTCTTCAAGAGCGTCCGGTATAATGTCACAAAGTGCCTTGTAAGTTTTAACGAACAGCCCACCCTTCTGAACCTGCTGCATGTATTCATAAAAGTCCTGTCTGGCGGCTATCAGAAGAAGTCCCTGAGTGGGAGTGTCAATTCTGTGAAGGAGCCCATGCTCCACTTCTTTTACTCCGCATACAGAATTCAACTCAGGGTACAGTTGCGCTGCTTGTGTATAGGCGGAAGGGTCTCCCTCATACAGTGGAGCGCTGGGTAATCCAAATGGTTTTACAATCACAGCATAGGGCTCTATTTCAGTGGGCGCGTGAATTACCTCTATCTCCGTTGAAGACATTACTTATCCTCCGGAAGCAGGACCTTTGAATATTTTTTATGAAGAACTTTCATTATCTTCTTGAAGCGCTCCGGTGTGGGGGATATAAAATCCGAACGCTCGGTTTTACCTGGTATCCTGATTTTCAGCCTGTGCGCATGCAGCATCAATGTCGCATCAGGAAACAGATGGTCAGGTTTTGAATAAATTGAATCCCCAAGAACAGGACAGTTCAGATACTTCATGTGAACCCTTATCTGGTGAGTTCTGCCGGTTGCAATCCTTACCCGCATCAAGGAATATTCTCCGTAACAGGCCACACAGGAATAATAAGTCTTGGCGTATTTTCCTTCACTGGTGTCCAGTGCTGCCTTATAGCGGCGCCGCTGACGTGGGTCGCGGATTATCTGAGTTTCTATGACTCCGTGCTGATGCTGGGGACGGCCAGTACATATTGCTATGTATTCCTTTACCAGGCATTTATGGTTTCTGAACTGTTTCTGCAGCCATTCTTCTGAATCACGGTTTTTTGCAGTGATTATAATACCCGATGTATCTTTGTCCAGCCGGTGTACAATTCCTGGCCGCCTTCGTTCCAGAACTTCCTGTACAGTTCCGTCACTTTCCTTAATCTGGGAGATTTTTTCTCTTCCCCAATGGTACAAAAGGGCGTTGACCAATGTGCCTTCCCAATTACCGCAGGCCGGATGAGTCACCATCCCCTGCTTTTTGTCAAGCACACAAACATTTTCATCCTCGTACAATATAGTAAGAGGTATATCCTGCGGACTTATATCCTGCGGAACATTGTCTTCCCACTCAATGTCTATCTGGTCACCGGCCTTGACCTTGAATGATATCTTCTGCTTTTTTCCATTGACAAGTATCTGAGTAAGACCGCTCTTCAATTTGCTGCGGTTCATTCCATTTGGAAGAGATGCAATGTATTTATCAAGACGTTCTGCACCAGAGTATTCTGGTGGGACCCTCACGCTAAAGTACGGCATATCAGTTTTCACCGCCGGCAATATTTTGCTGTCCGCCGGAATTATTTTGCTGTCCGCCGTTTAGTGAACTTCCGTCAGGTGCTCCACCCTTTTCATCCTCCGCAGGACTTGAAGCTTCAGTCTGGGAACCTGCCTCTTGTCCATCAAGAGGTTCCGCCTCACTCTCCTGCTGAAGTTCCACCGCCTCCTCTTTGGTAACAGGTGTTATAATGATATGCTCTGTAGACTCCTGAAGATACTTCAACCTGTTTGCGGATTTCTTCTGCCGGACGATATTTATCACAAGATCCGTAATACCGATGACTGCACTTACCCCAAGGGAAATCCCGACGATTTTCTTTATTTCGTCACCTGTGTAAGATGTGCTTTTATTAAAGGGATTCGGAAAGCTGGAAGTTGCCCCTGAAAAGTATTCGAAAGCTCCGAATGCAAAAGTTACGCCAAGGGTTGTGAACGGAAGAGAACCCAAAGCTATTATTTCAGTGCGCCTGAGATTTTTAGACCACTGAGGGAATTCATTTTCCGCATAAGGCTCGGCAGTTGTGGAAGAGTTTTCCTCCGCACCAAGCGGATTCATAGCCACCAGGCTCACTATGAGCATAATAAAACTTATCAAGCGGATTCTTCTCTGCAAAGTCAGCTCCTGGAACCAAATAAAGCCGTTCCTATCCTAACCATGGTACTTCCTTCCTCAATAGCGATTCTATAGTCGCCGCTCATTCCCATGCTCAGCTCCTCAAGTGACAATACAGGAAATTGTACACGCGCCCTGGCCGAC
>CAMNHD010000154.1 GCA_946538875.1 uncultured Treponema sp. | reverse complement strand
AAATCGAAAAGCCTCTCCTGCGCAAAATGTACGGCAAGGAACATCTGGTGGCCTTTGAAAACGAGGTCTGATTCACACAAAAAAAAGAGGGCACCATGCGGCGTCCTCTTTTTCCAAAAGCTTTAATACAAATAATAAGATTCACGGCAGCGTACACCGGCGTTCCACCCTTCGCTGCCGCTCATACCGCCAGTCCGCTTTCAGCGCACCGCCGGTACTGCGGGGTTCCATGCCGGGCCGTACAAAACTGAGCCCCGCAGCCCCGCCCTGCACACCTTACACCTTGAATTCGTCAATCTGAGAGCCAATCTGGGTGATAGACTCGTCCAGTGTTTCCGACACGGAAGAAAGTGTTTCGCCCATCTGCGTAATCTGTCCCGCACCGCTCTTGATCAGAGCCATTGCATCCTGAATAGCATGGGTTGAAGACTGCAAAGTTCCCACCTCGGCAAGTATAGCCTTGCTTCCCTCAGCCATCTCTCCTGAGGCACTGTGCACTTCGCCGGTACTGTCATTCATAATCTGCAGAGCCTGGCTTATCTGCTTTGAGCCTTCATCCTGCTCGGCCATGGCAAGGCGTATCTGCTCGGTAAGGCTTGCTGTAGAACGTATACCCTCCGCCACATTCTCAAAGGCATGGGCAGAATTCATGGACACTCCTACAATGCCGGAGATGGACTCCTGGATATCGTGCAGCTGTTCACCGATTGTCTTTG
The DNA here is from genome assembly GCA_946538875.1 of uncultured Treponema sp. The sequence goes on along the minus strand of CAMNHD010000154.1, from coordinate 4,152 downwards.
AATGGGATGAAGAAGTCTCGGAAAGCTTCCTGATTTCATCGGCGACAACGGAGAATCCCTTTCCGGCCTCACCCGCATGGGCAGCCTCAATGGCGGCGTTCATTGCAAGAAGGTTTGTCTGTTCCGCAATAGCCGCAATCATCTGGTTCGCATCCTGCAGAAGCTCTGACTGCTGCTGAATCTGCAGAATCCTTGTGTTCACATCCTCCTGCTTTGCCGCACCGTTGGATGCCTGATCCGCAAGGCTTTCAAAAGAAGAAGCAAGTTTTTCTATAGACTTGTTGACCGATGCGATATTGCTTATCATCTGGGTCACCGCAGAAGAAGCCTGGCTTACACCTGTGGTCTGGTTTTCTATCATGCGGTTAAGGGAATCGATGTTGGCGGAAATCTCGTTCACCGCCCCGGCTGTCTGTTCCACAGAACGCCCCTGTTCTCCAAGATACCTTTCCATACCGTCCAGACTGTCATTCATACGGGTAATCACTTCCGCAGAATCAGCCGCACATTCCCTGAGCTCACGTCCGTTACTGGCCAACAGTGACTCAGAATCCTTGAGCATCCTGACGATTGACTGGAGCCTTTCCATAAATGTATTCAGGGCAGTAACCAGCAGCTTTACAATCTTTATCTCATGCGAAGTCTTGAGGGAGACACGTCTGGTAAGATCTGCGTTGCCGCTTGCAATCTCCTGCACTGTGCGCTTTGTGTCGTTGATAGGCTGGATAAGGCGCCTGATTACAATGGCAAGGGTCAACAGAATGCCAAGCACCATGATTACCACAAAGGGGATGGAATAGTTCTCAAGAAAGCTTGAGAATGTATAGGGCTTGAACATGACAATATGCCAGTCAACAAGTCCCAGGGGAGCTATGGCGTAGACACCTTTTCCTGTCGTGTGGAAAACGGTTCCCGTGGGAAAAAGATTTCCTGCCGAGCCCAGTTCGCTCATAACCTGGGTGACAGGCACTGCATTCTCAAGGTCGCTGACTTTTGTGGAACCTGTAACCTCGCGGTTTGTATTGTAAAGGTACATCGTCAGCCCGGAATCAAGGTTGGCATACATGGAGTCGACAAAACTGCCAAGGGGAATTCCAGTTCCTGCAATTCCCACAGCCCTGCCAGACTTATTGCGGACAGGAACGTTTATCCACAGGAAGGTCTGCTTGATGCCCTTGTCGTAGTTGATGTTGAAAAGATACTCCTCGCGGCTGTTCAGCGTGGGGGAATACCATGCAGACTCCGGATCCTTGGGGTCAAGTGTGTAGGTATACTTTCCGGAAAAATAATACCTGTGGTCTGTATCCGAGATAAGAAATGTGGAGCCGGACAGAAAGGACTTCTGATAGGAATCAATCTCTGCAAAGGCGGCTTCCTTTACCCCGGAATTGTCTGGTTCCTCCATATATCTGATGACCGCGGGAGACTTGCACATCTGGAGCGCAAGTGTAATCTGCGAATCAAGCTGGCCGGCAAACTCAAGCTGCTTGGTATAGACCTGCTGGGCAAGTGCGCTCTTGGCGGATCTCCTGAAAAGTAACGATGCACAAAAAACACTTACCACAATGGCAGCCAAAAACACAACAAGCGAAATCAAATGAACAAAGCTCATTTTTCCTGAAGATTTCTTGCCCATAAAAAAATACCTAAAAAAAACTAAAAGATGTTGATAATACCAAGTAAAAACAGGGTAGCCTACAAGGAACATACTGAAAACCAATCAGTACATGCCAAAGAGCATCAACAGAATCTGAATGCATCTGCATCTGCCCAGTAGTATTATTATCAATCAGGTTCCTTAAAAAATAATTAAATAAATACCCATAATTCGCAGAAATGTTGCGGACAACTGTTCCCACCTTGAATTCAAACTGAAATATAGTGTAAGATAGCTTTGAGGTACTTATGTTTTTTGAAGGCAGAATTTGGGCTGGCACAGATTTTTCAGATGGTCACAAGATTTTCCTGGAACCGCGCATGGCAAACAGGCACGGATTGGTCGCAGGTGCCACCAGTACTGGAAAGACAGTTACGCTCAAAGTGCTTGCGGAATCTTTTTCCGACATGGGAGTTCCAGTTTTCCTGGCTGACGTAAAGGGCGACCTTGCAGGGATGATGAAATCCGGCTGCGACTCGGAGGACATGCGGCGGAGAATCGTCCGTTTTGGCCTTGCGGATTCCGGCTTTGACTACAGGAGCTACCCCGTCACATTCTGGGACTTGTTCGGAAAAAAGGGAATACAGCTCCGCACCACCGTCTCTGACATGGGGCCGCTTCTGCTTTCACGCCTGATGGATCTGAACGACACACAGTCAGACATCCTTACCGTTGCCTTCAAGATTGCAGACGACAACAACCTGCTTCTGGTGGACACAAAGGATCTCAAGGCACTCCTGAACTATATAAGCGAAAACGCTCCGGTCTTTGCAGCGGACTACGGCAACATGAGCAGACAGTCCATTGCGGCGATAATGCGTTCTGTTGTTGCGCTGGAGATTTCAGGCGGAGGCACATTTTTTGGGGAACCTGCACTGGACATTGCAGACTGGTTCACACAGTCCCCTGACGGCCGCGGAATGATTACAGTGCTCGACAGCGAAAGCCTTATCAGCAACGGCAAGCTCTACTCCACATTCCTTCTGTGGATGCTTTCCGAACTTTTTGAAACACTGCCGGAGGTTGGAGACCTGGACAAACCAAAGATGGTGTTTTTCTTTGACGAGGCACATCTTTTGTTCAAGGATTCACCAAAAGCACTGCTGGAAAAGATTGAGCAGGTGATCAAACTGATACGCTCCAAGGGTGTCGGTATCTACTTCTGCACACAGAACCCGCGTGACATACCTGATGCGGTGCTTTCGCAGCTTGGAAACAGAATCGAGCACGCACTGCATGCCTACACACCTCTTGACCAGAAGGCCGTCAAGGCGGCGGCAGAGTCATTCAGGGCAAATCCTAAGTTCGACACTTACGAGACGATAATGAATCTTGGAACCGGACAGGCCGTTGTCTCTTTCCTTGATGAGAATGGCGTCCCGGGAATTGCGCGGGTGGCAGACATTCTTCCGCCTGAGAGCAAGTTCGGTGGAATCGATTCGGCGGACCGCGACCAGTGCGTCAAGGCGTCTCCGCTTTATTCAAAATATGCACAGGCAGTCGACCCAGAATCCGCATACGAGTTCCTCAAGAAGTCAAAGGTTTCAGAAGAAAACAGTGCTGCAGGGGAAACATCCACCGCAAGCCGTCCCGCAAACAGTTCCGCCTCTTCCGGAGGCAGAAAAAAATTACCGGCAAAATCCGCTGTCAACTCCGAAGGCAAAAAAATTGCAAGAAGCGTAGGTTCCTCCGTAGGCCGCCAAATCGGAAATGAACTTGGAAAGAACTTTGGCAAGCTGGGCAAAAAAATCGGCGGTTCACTGGGAAGCAGCCTTGCGCGCGGCTTACTTAGCACCCTTTTCAAATAAGCGTGGACACTGCTTGTGAGAATGCCGAAATCATAAAGATTTGCGTCGGGAATAATAGTTGCCGAATCTGTTGGTATTGCATCGCTGTCTAAAAATCCAAGAGGTATATACCTTCTTCGTTCTGATGAAACACGGGGTATGATTACATAATGCTCAGGATTCATCTGTTCCCGGAACAACATAGGAGTCAGCGCGAGTTTCTGCCTGTCTTCCGCGCCGTTCAACCTGTCCTGTTTACAGGCTTCAATACGTTTTACAACCAGTCGCGGGGCCGGTATCAAAATTGACCTACTGTCAATTTTGAACCCGTGAATTCAACGTCGCTGAATTCACGCAGTCTTTTCCCCAACACACAACGCGCCCTCCCTGGCGCTATTTCTACATTGACTCATGGGAGGGCAAGTCTTTCGTTGTTCGCGTGCTATTTTGTTACGATTTACTCAGTCGGTCTAGTTTTAAAAGCTTTGCTCTCGATAATAGCCTGTCCTTCACCAACCGACTGCTAAGTCAGCATTTGTTGGCAAGGAACATTTTTCTCTTTGCAAACACCCAACCCGGAGCCGGGGGCTCCGGGGCAGGCGACGACGCGCGCTCAATATATCGCGCGCTGCTTTGCTAAGCTTTATTCCGTTGGCCTAGTTTTGAATGATTTGCATTCAATAAGAGCTTGTCCTTCACCTGTCGCCT
>CAMNHD010000153.1 GCA_946538875.1 uncultured Treponema sp. | reverse complement strand
GTCGGAGACAACAAGCTTATAGGTGAGATTATCCGCCAGGAAAAAGGCAGGGCTACCATTGAGGTCTACGAGGATGACTCGGGGATGAGGGTTGGCGAAAAGGTTGTCAGTAATGAAAGGCCTCTCTCGCTCAAGCTTGGACCTGGACTTGTGGGCACAATCTACGATGGTATACAGAGACCTCTTATGCAGATGTTCCAGTCAGGCGGTGCTTTCCTGCTCCCTGGTCAGAGAACTGAACCTCTGGATACGGAAAAAAAATGGGACTTTATCCCTGCCGAGGGTGTTGCCCAGGGGACTGCCGTAAAGCCGGGCATGGTTCTTGGAACTGTCCAGGAAACGGGTTCAATCCTGCACAAGATTATGGTTCCACCTGCTGTCAAGGGAAAGACTCTTAAGACTTTTGCCGGAAGCGGCTCCTACCGTGTGGACGATGTTATTGCCACCACAGAAGCGGGCGAGGAGATAAAGCTTTCCCAGTACTGGCCGGTTAGAAAACCGCGTCCCTTTGCCCAGAAACTTGAAGTCACGGAACCTCTGGTGACTGGTCAGCGTGTGATCGATGTGTTCTTTCCGCTCAGCAAGGGCGGCACTGCTGCGATTCCGGGCGGCTTTGGTACCGGCAAGACTATGACCCAGCATGCCATTGCAAAGTGGTGTGATGCGGATCTGATTGTCTACATAGGTTGCGGTGAGCGCGGAAACGAAATGACTGACGTTCTTACGGAATTCCCGCAGCTGATTGACCCCAGGACCAACCGGTCCCTGATGGAACGCACTATTCTGATTGCAAATACTTCCAACATGCCTGTTGCGGCCCGCGAGGTTTCCCTGTATGCGGGTATAACGCTTGCGGAATACTACCGCGACATGGGTATGCATGTTGCCATCATGGCTGACTCCACAAGCCGTTGGGCTGAGGCTCTGCGCGAGCTTTCTGGCCGTATGGAGGAGATGCCTGCGGAAGAAGGTTTCCCTGCATATCTTCCTACACGCCTTGCCGGTTTTTACGAAAGGGCTGGACGGGTTGACACTCTCTCCGGGCAGGAAGGTTCTGTTTCCGTAATCGGTGCGGTTTCTCCTCCGGGCGGTGACTTTTCAGAGCCTGTCACCCAGCATACAAAGCGTTTTATCCGCTGCTTCTGGGCTCTTGACCGGGAGCTTGCGAATGCACGCCATTACCCCGCAATCGGTTGGATTGACTCTTATTCCGAATATGCGGATGAAGTGAAGGACTGGTGGGACAAGCTGGACCCAAGATGGGCTTCTGTGCGTCTCCAGGCTTTGGATCTTCTCAAGAAGGAACAGAGGCTGCAGCAGATTGTGCGCCTTATTGGTGCCGATGCACTGCCTGACAGTGACCGTCTTGTGCTGACTGTTGCGGAGATGATCAAGAACGGTTTCCTGCAGCAGAGTGCCTTTGATGACATTGACCAGTATTCTGTGCCTGAAAAGCAGATTCAGCTCCTTATGCTGATTATGGAATTCTATGACAGGGCCCTTGAGGCTGTAAAGGCGGGATGCCCTCTTATCAAAGTGGCAGAAGTTCCTGTCCTGAACGAAATAGTTAGGGCAAAGTCTGTGGTTGCCAACGGTGACATGGAAAGCCTTGCCACAATCCGCAGTCACCTGGAGGAACAGACGGGTGAATTGGCCCGTCAGTATCGTAAGGATGCGCTGTAGTTGAATGCGTGCGCCCCGTGCGTGGAAGGGTGGCGCAGCCAGTGCCCGCCGCAGGCGGGTACCGAACGGCAGTGAGCCCTGGAAGGCCGGTTGGCGGTTCAGGGACGGCGCCTTAAAAAATAGGAGCATGAAATGAAAGGTATTGAATATACAGGTCTTGAGGGAGTTGACGGTCCTATTGTTGTTGTCCAGAGGACGCCTGATTCCTTTTACGATGAGGTTGTTTATGTGCGCGACAAGAACGGTGAAAAAAAGACTGGCCGTATAATCGACATAAACGAGACTACTGCGGTGGTGCAGATTTTTGGTTCTACTACGGGTCTTGACCTTGGCTCCACCACTGTGGAATTCCTGGACAAACCGATGGAGCTGCGCGTGGGAAAGGGGCTGCTGGGACGTATCTTCAACGGTCTGGGCGAACCGATTGACGGTTATCCCGAGATTATCTCCAGCACAAAGGTGAATGTGAACGGAAACCCGATCAACCCTTACGCCCGTGTCTATCCGCGTGACTTTATCCAGACCGGCATTTCTTCCATTGACGGAATGAACACTCTTATCCGTGGCCAGAAGCTTCCTATTTTTTCCGGCAACGGTCTTCCGCACAACAGGCTTGCGGCCCAGATAATCAGGCAGGCAAAGCTCAAGAATTCCGACGAGGACTTTGTTATGGTCTTTGCGGGCATGGGAATCAAGTACGATGTTGCCCAGTTCTTCCAGCACACTTTTGAGGAAAGCGGTGTACTGAGCAAGGTCGTCATGTTCCAGTCACTTGCCGACGCTCCTTCAATCGAAAGAATCATCACTCCGCGTTGTGCCCTGACTGCGGCGGAATATCTTGCCTTTGAGTGCAACATGCATGTTCTTGTGGTGATGACTGATATGACCAACTACTGCGAGGCTCTGCGCGAGATTTCCACTACACGCGGCGAAGTTCCGGGCCGTAAGGGCTATCCTGGATATCTGTATTCAAACCTGGCCGAGCTTTATGAGCGTGCTGGAAAGATTCAGGGGAGCACGGGCAGCATTACCCAGATTCCTATTCTCACCATGCCGAATGACGATATAAGCCATCCTATTCCTGACCTTACGGGTTACATTACCGAGGGGCAGATTGTTCTTGACCGCGAGATGAGCCAGAAGGGTATGTATCCTCCGGTGAGCGGTCTTCCTTCTCTCAGCCGTCTGATGAAGGACGGTATTGGCGAGGGGATGACCCGCGAGGACCACAGTGCGGTTTCTTCGCAGCTGTTTGCGTCTTATTCAAAGGTAAAGAGCATAAGGAATCTTGCCGCTATTATTGGTGAGGAGGAACTGTCTGATCTGGACAAGCTTTACCTCAAGTTTGGCCGTGAACTGGAGGACAAGTTCTTTTCTCAGGGTGAATATGAGGACAGGAGCATTGAGGAGACTCTTGACCTTGGCTGGAAGATTCTTTCCATCCTGCCTAGGTCTGAACTGTACCGCATAAAGGATGCCCTGCTTGACAAATACCTGCCGGCTGCCATTGAAGCTTCCGGTTCTGCATTGACTGCTTAGGGGGTGTCATGGCAAACAAGATGAATGTTGCTCCCACCAAGAGCAATCTGCTTGCTGTGAAGGAACAGCTTGCCGTAAGTACCCAGGGCTATGATCTGCTTGAACAGAAGCGCGAGATTCTTGTGATGGAACTGATGCACCTGGTGGAAAAGGTCAAGCTTCTTGAGCGTGAGATTGACAAATGCATTGCGCGCGCCTATCCTGCACTCAAGAACATGCTGCTGACGGTCGGCGGTGACCGTGTTGAGCGTATTGCCCATGCGGTGGACTATTCCTTTGAGCTTACAAAAAAGCCTGTGGTGATTGCGGGTATGAACTTTACGACCATTGACGTAAAGCTTCCGGAGAGGCAGCTGTTTTCGTCTTTTATGGGAACATTTCCTGCAAGTGACCAGGTGATGGTGGATTTCTTTGACCTGCTTTCTCTTTTGACCCAGATGGCTTCGATCCGTACTATTGTGTGGAGGCTTGCCATGGAAGTGAAGAAGACTCAGCGGAGGGTTAATGCCTTGGATAAAATGGTAATCCCTCAGGCGAATGAAACCGTTAAATTTATTGAGAGTGTACTGGAGGAGCGGGAAAGGGACAATGTGTTTGTGCTGAAGTCCTTGAAAAACCGCCAAGGGGAATAAATGATAAAACCACTTTTTCAAAAAGTTATTGTTGCCTACAATGGTTCTGTTTCTTCTCTGCATGCGGCTATGTACGCGATTATGATGGCAAAGGTTTACAAGTGCCATGTAAAGGTAGTGTATGTTGTCGATACTGACTCTATCAAAAAGCTTACCATGCTGAATTTCCTGGTGAAGGAGGAGGGGGACCGTGCAAGGAATGATCTTGAGTCTGACGGTGAACGCGATCTGCTCTATGTCCAGAAACTTGCCAAGAGCAAGGGGGTCAAGCTTGAGACTGAACTGCGTCATGGGGCTGTCTGGTCAGAGCTGATTACTGCGGCCGACGAGTATAAGGCTGACCTGCTGCTTCTAGGGGCCAGTGCGGGGGAAAATAATTCCCTTCTGCGCCGTGATGTTGTCTCCCGGCAGAACGGGGAGATTATCGGCAGCGCCCACTGCAATGTGATGGTTGTCCACCAGCCGTATATTGAGCAGATGTTCAAGCTGGCCTGAGTCCTGAGTACCTGGATAAAATTCTGACTGCGGCTAATGTGTTTAATCGCCCCGGGCGGCTTTGATAAAACGGTCTTCCGGGGAGCGTTCAAAATAATCCATAACTTTTTTCCTGCTTTCTTCTAGTGAATGGTAATTGTTCATCTGCGTTGCAAAATAGTGTCCAAAGCGGAAGTTCTGGCAGTAATAGGAAAAGAATCTTTGAATCCTTGTCTTGTGGAATTCCTCGGGCTGGTATTGTTCCACATTGTCGATGAAGCCAAGTGCGGTCTGCATTGCATCGATGTCATGCTCAAGTGTTCCTGACAGTTCTGAAAAAATCCACGGCTTTTGGGCGGCGGCTCTGGCTATCATAACGCCGGAACTGTGCGGTGCCTTTGACAATGCATGGTCCAGTGACGGTTTTCCGCTGACAGCCCCGTTGAGTATTACGGGAATCTTTGCCTGGTAACGCAGGGATAGTGCCTCTACCCATTCGTAGCGGGGGAGTGTCCGGTATTTTTCCTTTATTGTTCTGGGAT
>CAMNHD010000152.1 GCA_946538875.1 uncultured Treponema sp. | reverse complement strand
AAAGGCTCCGTAGCGCGAGTTATTTGTGTGTCCGTTTGAGTCAAGGTCGGAAAAGCCTATCGTGCGTTTCTGCAGAAGTTCCATTGTCTCCGGGACTATGATTTTTCCCGGAGCAGAACAGTCGTGCTCCTTTTTTATTCCTGTAGGCTCATGAAGTGAAAATTTCTTGGTAGGAATGATTCTGCGTGCAACAGGGTCCACCAACAGCCAGGAACTGTATCCTGTCACCAGTTTAGTTCCGTCGTCAGAACTGATTTCATAAGCGCGCATAAGCTGGAGCGCCTCAGGCTCTTCTTCCCAGGTGGTGATTACAATCCGCTGATTTTCCCTGGGCATTGAATGTATGCGGAAAGAAACCCTGCTTACCAGGATTGCATATCCATTGTCCTTTAGAAATTCCCTGGAAAGTCCCTGCTGCCGGTAGTCCTCCACCGCAATATCCGAGGTTCTTCTCAAGAGTTCCTGAAGACTCATAAGCCTGTTTCTGCCACACTGGCTGAAGTATACCATTGATTCGTCATGGAAGGTCACCTTGTCATCATCATACCACAATTTGAATTCTGTCATAACAACTCCTGTTTTGCGCCAATTTTAGCATATTGAGGCCACATAATCCAGTAACAGGACAAGATTTAAGGAAAAACTGCACTTATGGACACAAGAGACATAAAACATTATAATAGAAAAAACTTTTACCCCAGCATAGCAAAGGTATTACTATGAAATTCAGAAATATTCTGTTAATCGCATTGGGCTCTTTTTCGTTCACAACCCTCTTGTTTTCACAGCAGGCAATCAGCGAAATTCAGGAAAAACAGTTGCATGATGCTGACGCTGAGGCATCATCCGCCCAGGCTGACGCTGACTCACAGGAAAACATTCTGCCACCGGCTGAAAATATTTTCCACCATTACCGTATTGCCAATGCGCAGTATATCTCAACTGGAAGCACAAAAGTTTTTGCCCTTGAGCGCACAGTTCCAATAAACAAAAAACTTGTTTTCGCAAGCAAGGAACAACTTGAATCCTATCTTGACGACATAAAGCAGAGTCTTGAAAACACACGCCTCCTTGCAGAGATTGACATACAGTACCAGGCACATCTTCCTGATGCAGAAGGTATAATACCTGTCGACGTTGTGATTACAGTCTCCGACTCCAAGCATCTTCTTGGTCTTCCAAAGCCCAGCTACGACTCGAACACCGGGGCCGAGCTGAAACTCAAGTTTAAGGACACAAACTTCCTGGGCTTTATGAACACGTTGAACTTTGACTTCAACGGACGAATCGGTGACGAAGACAATCCATGGGACATCACTGACTCAAATTCAAAACCTCCGTTTATATTCGGCATTAACTTTGACTATGAACTGCCATTCAACATCGGCCCGACGCGCAACAGCTGGTCACATGACTTTAGCTTTGACTGGACAATTGGAAAGAACAAGCCTGAATTCCGTTATGCCACCGGTCTGACAGTCGGCATTCCTTTTGCACAGAACACCTTGAACCTGAACTTTACACAGTCCATTGTCCGTGACGACAAGTATTATGACCTGGGAGACGTTCTCTACTTTGTGGAGGAGGGAACTATTTCCATGCCGCTTACAATCGGGGTCATAAACAACATAACACCGGTGCAGTACACGCCTTCTTTCAATGTAAGCTATAACTGGGACCTTGACAAGATAAACCCTGCAAACAAAGACTTACGCGGTCCGACAATCTCCATAAATCAAACGCTTTCAACCGATGCCGTCAACTGGATTGGCAATATGCGCACAGGTTATTTCCTTTCCGGAAGCCAGTCGTTCGGCTGGAATTTCTACACACAGACACTGATACCGCAGATTATGGGAGAGGTAAAGCTTTATAAATCATTCAAATATATAGGAATAGCCACAGACATTTATTTTTATGCGATGCTCAATTCTTCCCAGAACACCCTGGGTGCCAGACTGCGCGGTATTCTTGACAACCAGTGCTACCAGGGCACAGAGATGCACCTTCTTAAAACAGACTCAGCTCTGCAGCTGAGCTTTGACCTGCCGGTGCATATCATCACTACAGACTGGCTTGGCTGGGGAGCAAAACTCTTTGGTCCCTATGAAGCATTGTCCAAGACCAAGCAGAAGCTTTTCTGGCTCCCGCATAAACTTGGAAAGTACCTTGACTTTGAGCTGCAGATTTCACCATTTTTTGACCTTGCGCTTATCAAGAACCAGGTTACAAACCGCTACTTTTCGCCAAAAGACGGCTTTTACGATGCAGGCGTGGAAATTCTTGTCTTCCCCGCACAGTGGAAGAGTTTTGTTGTAAGGGCAAGCATTGGCTTTGACATGTCACGCATACTGCTCAAGGATATACTTGACATGTCCTACCGCGACACAAGTGTAAAGCCTTACGAGCTCTTTATAGGTCTGGGGCTTCAGTTCTAGACTATTTGCACAAGTTATTTCTAAATCAGTCGTTGACCTGATAGACAGGCGCCGGAGAATCGTCAACAATGGCCTTCTTTTCGGAAGAATCGGCCTTAATGTGAGAAGCAGCCTTCTGCCTCCAGTATTCCTCTGGCTCACCATTCTTAAGAATCTCGAACACACGGCGGGCAAATGACGGATAACCGCTCTCCGAGCACTGCACGCCAAAGTTCACGAACAGTTCCCAGACACCGTTGCTGTTTCCCCACTCCACCACATCAGAATACAATCCGGCCTTTGACAAAAGCTCAGGCATATTTGTATAGTTGAAGTTGTTGATTCTATCCTTGACCGTAGACTCAATCTTAGTCACCGCCACCACTGTTCCAAGGGCCGCACACCTAAGAGCCTTTATCCTGTTGCGCTCCGCAGCCACGGGCTCCTCAGACTCAAGCGAAACCTGGCGGTAATACGAGGCAAGACCTTCCAAAGCCTTGAGGGAAATGTCATTGTCGCTTCTATACAGCATGAAGAAACGGTCCACAGCCTCACGGGAGTTTCCCTGTATTATCTTCAGAACCGCATTCATGTAGCCTTCATTTGTAAAGTTCTTGTCCGCCGCAAGAATGGTCAGCATATACTTCTCGTAGTTTTCATTCCCGTTATTCTGAAGACGGGCAATGTCCGCCAAGTCATAGAGGATATCGAACTTTACATCCGGCACATCAAGACGGTCGGCTTCGTTATAAGCTTTTTCCATGTATTGAATGGCTATTTCAAGCTCACCCTCAACCTTGTAGACACGGCCTATAAGATAGTCTGCCTCCGGATAAACGTCATTCTGGTGAAGATAGTTGAGCAGTCTGGAAAAACTGCCTGAAAAATATGACTCACCGTAAATTGTAAGGTAATTCTCGACGATTTCGCAGGCAGAAGTCTGTTTTCTCTGCTTGAGAACTGGCAGAATGTCTGCTATAAGGTCTCCGGCATTGCGGACAGCGGACAGGCGTAGGGACTGATCCATTATGTAGGACTCCCATGCGGTCTGTGCACGGCGTTTTTCCTTAGCTTCCTCGGCAAGACCAAGGGACTTTCCATAGGAGGCACTTTCAAAGTTTTCCTGGGCTTCTTTTAGAAGGAACCAGTACTCTGTGCCGGAAGGACGCTTCACCACTACATTGCTCTGAGAATATGCCAAAAACGGCAGCAAAAGGCCAAAAGCCAGAAATAATATATGTCTAAGTCCCCAATTCTTCATCTTAAACGGCTCCGCGTACTGTACAATCTGCAATCTATAGTGAAGACAACGCTTCTTCAAAGTATTTATCGGCATCTTTTGCATCAATTGTTTGTACTATTTTTCCTTTCTTGAAGATAATAGCCTTGTCACCACCTCCGGCAATTCCAAGGTCTGCGTGTTTTCCCTCTCCGGGTCCGTTAACAACACACCCCATCACGGCAATAGTTACATTTTTGTCCATGGCGAGAAGCCTGTTCTGCCACCGCTCCACAAAGGCGTGGACATCAAAACCTATACGGCCGCATCTCGGGCAGCTGACAAGTGTCACCCCCCCCTTTCTCAGGCCGCATTCATGAAGAATTTCCCTTCCTGCTATGACTTCGTTTTCCGGGCTGGATGAAAGACTGACGCGTATTGTGTTTCCTATACCCTCTTCCAAAAGTCTTGAAAATGCAAGTGTTGACTTTACAATTCCGCTGATCAAGGGTCCGGCCTCGGTCACGCCGATGTGCAGGGGAATATCTGAAAGCGCGGCAAAAGCCCTGTTTGCATCAACAGTCTCCCTTACACTTGAAGCCTTCATGCTCACAACGACATTTCTGAAATCCAACTCGTCAAAAACCGACACTTCCCTAAGGGCTGTCTGAGCCAAGGCCTCTGCCCTGCCCAAGCTGCCACTCTCCACCTTCTGTTCAAGATCGTGCGGAAGACTGCCTGTATTCACACCAATCCTTATTGCAACTCCCTTTTCACGGCAGCCGTTGACCACAGCCTCCACCCTGTCGCGCGCCCCTATGTTGCCAGGATTGATTCTTATGGCACTTACAGGCCCCTTCAGGCATTCAAGCGCAAGACGGTAGTCAAAATGGATATCCGCAACCAGGGGAACATCTGTACGGGAGGCGATGAGGCATAGTGCACGGGCACTTTCCATATCCGGCACCGCAAAGCGGATTATGTCGCAACCAAGGCTTTTATATGTGTTAATCTGTCTGAGAATTGAGTCCAGTTTGCCGGATCCTTCAGTAACATCAGTGATGCCGTCCTTCCACATAGTCTGAACACTCACTGGAGATGAGCCGCCGATACAAACCTGCTTTATTCCGTCGTGGCCCCCAAGGGTCACCATTCTTGTAGTGTATGCCATAAAATGATTATAGCAGAATTGCCCCTAATCGGCAAGAATTCATGCCTCTCTAAAGCGCAGCACAGCCCTGCCACATAAAAAAAATCCCG
>CAMNHD010000151.1 GCA_946538875.1 uncultured Treponema sp. | reverse complement strand
TATGTCTATATGTTCTCTCGTTGTACAAGTCTCTCCTCAGTGCCAGCAATGCTTCCTGCTACTATAATGACAAATAATTGTTATAATGGTATGTTCCGTGATTGTACAAGTCTCACTTCGGCACCAATACTTCCCGCTAAAACATTAGCAAATTATTGTTATCAAAATATGTTCGGTGGTTGTACAAGTTTAACTACAACACCTGAATTGTCAGCGACAACATTAGCAAATAATTGTTATCAATATATGTTCAATGGTTGTACAAGTTTAACAACAGCACCAGCACTTCCTGCTACAACATTGGTAGAGGGTTGTTATAGTAATATGTTCGCTGGTTGTGAAAGCCTTAATTACATAAAATGTCTTGCAACGGTCATAACGGCATCTAATTGCACAACCAATTGGGTTAAAAATGTTGCCGCCACAGGTACATTTATTAAAAATTCAAACATCACTGTGACCGAATGGGGAAGAGGAATCAATGGTATTCCCGACGGCTGGGACGTACAAGACGACGGGCCAACCGGTTTGGATATGCCTTTAACTTTTGAAATATTAACCAGTGGCAATCTTATTTGGAAGGCACTCCCTGAGGCAACTAATTTAACTCTCCAATATAAAAAAAATAACGGAGAGTGGGCAACCATAAATACCCAACAAGGGGTTACTATTTCAGTTTCTCCTCAAGATAAAGTTCAATTTAGGGGGGACAATGCGGAGTATTCAATATATGCAACCACCGGCACAGTTTTCAGCGAAACAACTTGTCAATTTAAAGTTAAGGGCAATATAATGAGCTTAATTAATAGTACTAACTTTGCCTTTTTGACTACTTTAACAAAAAAGTATACTTTTTCTAATTTATTTAATGGTTGTACCGAATTAACTGATGCCAGTGAATTGTTTCTCCCGGCAACGTCACTAACGAAATGTTGCTATGAGCAAATGTTTTCTGGTTGTACAAATTTAACCTCGCCACCGGAACTTCCCGCAACAACATTAAAAGAGGGATGTTATGGGTATATGTTTGACGAGTGTGAAAGTTTAACCCGGACCCCAGCGCTTCCGGCAAAAATTTTAGCAAACGATTGCTATAAAGGTATGTTCCGTGGTTGTACAAGTTTAACAACCGCGCCAGAACTTCCAGCAACAACATTGGCATTTTATTGTTATACTAATATGTTCCATGGTTGTACAAGTCTAACTTCAGCGCCAGAGCTTCCAGCAAAAACACTAGCAGAAGGTTGTTATGGTGCTATGTTCTATCGTTGTACAAGTCTGGCCACAGCCCCAGAACTTCCTGCAACAACATTGGCAGTGGATTGTTATAGTAATATGTTTAACTATTGCACAAATCTTACCCAAGCCCCCGAGCTTCCAGCAACAACACTGGTAAACAGTTGCTATCTTTGGATGTTCATTGGATGTGAAAAATTAAACTACATTAAATGCCTTGCAACAGATATATCAGCAAATAGGTGCCTAGATTCATGGGTGAAATTTGTTCCATCTTCCGGTACATTTGTTACCCCCCAATCAACCAACTGGACAATTGGTGTAAGTGGCATCCCTACTGGCTGGATTAGGCAAAACGCTTAATAATGAATAATTTAACCCTTTAAAGATATATTATGAGTACAATTAAGATATCAAGGAAAAAAACCTGGTTCAAACCAAGGATTTCTTCGGCCCCAACAGACGGAACCGCAGCATACGTAATAACGTGGGACCATGAAGCATATGGCGACTTCTTTAATACAACCGGAGGGAATATAACTTATGCGGGTGCTGCAATTACCGGCGATATAGAGATATATGCAAATGAAAATAGTGGTGCTAATAGCAGGTCAGCCGAATTTAAGCTTTCCGCAACGACAAATATCTCACCGGATTATGCAGAAACTTTAACAATAACTTGCGCCTGGACCATTACACAAGAAGGGACCGGATGTGAACCTAGTCTTGTTCTACAATGTGATGAAGACATAGCAGGCGGCACCCTTCCACAGAGCGGCGGTAGTTTTACCTTTACAGCCGCTACAACTTGTGCCAATGTGACCGCTTATACAATGGAGCAAGGGGGAACTTTCGTTACTTCGTCTACCACTGAAACTAGTGAAGGACTTGTGGTCACAATGGATGTCCAACCAAACACCGATAAAGAAAGCGGAAGGGTGGTTGCGTTTTCTATTTCTGGAAAGGGGGTTAACGGACTTGACTTGTTTCTGGACCCTACCTGGACACAAAATAAGGCCGACTGGGAGATTAAAGACGCCGACTATATTACTTTTAAATATAATTGGGCCGCTGAAGACGGGACAGACCTTGATACTTTCACTATTCTTCAATTTGATACGGCCAGCACACCTTATAGTCCCGATGATAACCTTTCAAAGGGGGTGGGCTACATTCACAAGTATACAATTCCACGTTCAGCAACCATTTTAAGCGGTGATGTGGCATATAATGTCAAAGTAGAATTTGACCCCAATACCGCATTTCTTACATGGGCGGGTGACAATACTTCTAATGGAGCCGAACACACACTTATTGATTTCAGAAAACTCAAAAACCTACATTCTGCCGCTACAATATACATTTTCGGTAACTGGTATAATTGCAGAAAAATAGGGGATTGTGAAATTGTTCTAACAGCATACAAAAATGGGGAACCCAACCCCAGACCAAGCTACACAGATGGTTTTACAATTGAGGGTGGTGAGACAATACCTGGCGGAATCGATATAAAAGTTAAAAATGCGTGTTATGCCAGGTCAAAGGACAACTACCAAGACCCGTTATCTAATTATACCTTAATGTCTTTTATGAAATATGATGCGTCTAGTAATAATGTTAGTCTTTATAATGCAAAAGACAATCAAGACCTTTTGCCGGAACAATATAAGAATTGCATAGGACTTTATAGAAGCTTTGTGGTTGATACAGATATAAAATCGGGGGAAACTGAAGTCTTTAATGAAACAACAAACCAAGAAAATAATTGTGACGTTGCCGCCGAGCATAGTTTTACGGGCGCGGCAGATTATAAAATAACAGTTGCCCCAAATAAACTTTATTACTCCAACAATACTACAGCAAAAACGGAGGTATCTATTTTTACTGTTGGCAATCCTTCTATTACTGAGTCATATTGGCCAGATTCGGGACAAACAGATAAGCATTATACTATACTCAGCTCTGGCCTTTCAAATGATGGCGTTTGGACTTGCAATATACATTTTGATAATGAGGGAACTTATCGTACTGGCAGATATCAAGATACTAGAATGTTAAGGTTTAATTATGACAATATTCATGACGAAGACACCCATGTTAAAACCGATACTTTCTACCTTGAGTTGACACAGCACAAAGAGTAAAAAAATATCATATCGTTATTTTGTGCCACACTTTTTAGTTTGGCACAATTTTTGTATTATAATGGAGAGTTATGTTTTATGTACCTTCATATAGCGAGGCGGTTGCAATATGCCAGAGGAACCCTGTGTTTTATGAAACAAAGCACAAGGTTCACGGGTTTGATGTATCCGTATTTAACTATCGCCTTGCCACGTTTGATGATTTCAAGTCGGAGAATGCCTTTGAAATGAGGGGCTTGACATTTGTATTCAACCCTGACGGTACCCTTTATAAGAGGTTCCTGGGTCTGCATAAGTTCTTTAATGTCAACGAGACCGAAATCACCCAGGCTTACAACATCAGGGACTACGAGGTTATCAATGTGTCCGATAAGCTTGATGGCTCTATGATTACCTTCATTGAGCTCCCTAACGGCGAAATCGTACCGAAGACTAAGAACTCGTTTGAGGGGGAGCAGGTGACAATGATCAAGGGACTTGTGGATGAAACCATACTTTCTTTTGTCAAGGAGCAGTTCAGGAAGGGACATTGTGTTTTCTTTGAGTACACTTCGCCTCTTAACAGAATTGTCATCAAATACCCCGTTTCCTCGCTCTCTGTTATCAAGATAAGGGATGAGCGGACCGGAGAGTACTTGTTTGATGAATGTGTCCCAGAAGGGCTAAAAACAGCCAAGAACGAGACGTTTGAGTTCACTTCCCTTGACGACCTTATGAAGACTTACGAGACTATGGAGAATAAGGAAGGTAGTGTCATTACTTTCCGTAAGCCAGACGGTGAGCAGTTGCTTGTAAAGGTTAAGACTGCAGACTACTTCGCAAAGCACCACCTTATGACCGAATTCATCTACCAGGAGAACGTGCTCGTGGAGATGATTTTGAACGAGACCATTGATGATGTGCTTTCCCAGATAGACGACCAGGAGACAAAGGATAGGATAAACGGGCTCATAAAGACCGTTCAGGTTAAGTTTCGTGAAGAGGTTGAGAGGGCGGACAAGTTTGTTGAGATATACAAGACGAACCCTGATATGCCACAGAAGGAACTGTACCTTACTTATAGGAACCAGTCCGGCTTTGGCGATGCGCTCTACGTGATTAACCACTTAAGAACTGGAGACGAGTCCCTTACAACCGATGAAGTTGTTAAGAGAAGGCTGTTGAAGCAGACTTACCGGCTTATGGATGCAAGGAAGTGGCTGGGGCTGTTATAGAAAAAGGAGGATTTTCTAAGTCCTCCTTTTATTGTTAAAATCTGTTTACCATATTGTCCAACCCAATTTGTTGCTGTGTAGTAGAGGCGCGTCTTATCTTATCGTTTGCGTCACGGACATCTCTAAAAAACTTTCCAATTTTTCCAGGAGCTTTTTTAGGCTTAGGCTGCTGCGGTTTCCCATTTGTTACACTACCAGGTGCAACATTTGGCTTACCATTACCTTTTGCCTTAGCCGCAGCCAGTTGTTTTTGCTTTCTTGCTTGTTTCCCAAAAAGTTCGTTTAGTTCACTTTCAACACTTTCA
>CAMNHD010000150.1 GCA_946538875.1 uncultured Treponema sp. | reverse complement strand
GTATGACTTTCGGGGTTGTCCAGCCGCCGTTGATTTTTTATTCAGACTATTCGGTTTCCAGCACGAGTCCGTCGTAGGCGGCTTGAACTGTCCCCCCCTTCCTTACAATTTCCACAAGTCCCGGAAAATTATTCAGATTTGCTTCTATATACTCGTTCACCTGCACATGCGCTTTGTTGTGCGTCAGATGGGTCAGCCATGTGTGTCTTGCGCCAAGCCGTTCCGCCGCAGAAAGTGCCTGCATAAATGAAAAATGTGTGGAATGAGGTTCTTTCCTGAGGCCGTCTATCACAAGATGCTCAAGCTTTGCAGGTATGGATTTTATCAGTTCCACGGAAGAATCCGGCACCTGGCTGCAGTCTGTGAGGTAGGCTATGCTGCTCTGCCCATGCACAAAGAGGTAGCCGTTGTCATTCAGGGAACCGTGCAGCAGGGGCACCGGCACTACTTTCAGCCCGTTCAGGTTGACGGGGTTTTCCTTGGTATATGCACTGCTGTCTATAAGGTGAAGTTTTGGTTTTCCGCCGCCTTCGCGCACCGGCATAAAGATGTAGTCAAAGCGGTTCCTTATGTCGCGGATGGTGTTGGAGTTTGCGTATATGGCAAGGCCTTCTCCCTCTGTGGCTCGGGAGCCAGGCTTTGATGGATCCACGGATTCTGTGTGGCTGAATATGCGGAGGTCGTCCAGTCCGTTGAGGTGGTCTGCATGACTGTGTGTTATGAACACGGCCTCCGGGTTTTCCACCTTATAGCGGAGTGCCTGTATTCTGAATTCAGGGCCTGTGTCCACTACAAGGCGGCATGGTTCCCAGATGTATGCACTGCAGCGGAGCCTTTTATCGCGTGGGTCGCTGGAAGTGCATACAGGGCAGCTGCATCCGATTACGGGCACACCGTGGCTTGTGCCTGTACCCATCAGAGTCATCTTCATATCTTATTCCGCAGAGGGGAGTTCCGGGCCAAATACACTTTCTTCCGGGAATGCTTCTGCGTCTGTGGAGGTCTGTTCGGCCGCAGCGGATTCAGGAACGGCTTCATTCTCCGGGGCAGCGGCGGCCTTTTCCGGTTCAGTGGCTGTCTTTTCCTGTTCAGCGGCTGCCTTTTGGGCAAGCTGTCTGCGGACTGCCTCCTGTTTTTCCACTGGAATCTTGTCCAGATCCTTCTGTGCCAGTTTGCGGTACTCTCCGGGGAGTGATCCTGGCGGAACATTGTCGTAGATTGCAAGGATTTCGTCAAGCATAGGCACTGCCTTGGCGTATGCCTTGTCCTTTACATACATGTGGGCCAGTTCGTAGCGCCCCTCGATATATATGCTTGGGTCGTCACCATATTTGCGGATAAGTTCCTGGTAATAGAATTCTGCAAGCTTTTTATTACCGCTGTCATAGGCAGTCTGAGCCATCTGCACAATTTCCCTGTCATCATCCGGGACAACCACTTCGGCAGACTTGCAGGAAACCGCCGCAAAAGCGCCAAGAGTCAAAGCCAGCCAGGCACCTGTCAAACAAAGTTTTTTACCATTTAATCTTGAATGTTTCATGTCTCTAGTGTATCATTTTTTTATAATTTGATACATACCTTCCTTGATTTTTGTTAATCAGGGGGAACTTGATTCATTTGGAATATTCCCTCTTAATCTTACAACAATCCGGAAGGTACTAAGTAACACAAGCAGAGGCATAAAATGATTAAAGCAGGCATTATCGGTTCAACCGGCTACGCAGGAGTGGAACTCCTCCGCATTTTGCTCCGCCACCCGCAGGTGGAAAAAATCTACTGTTCTTCCGTAAGTTTTGAAGGCCAGCAGATTCAGGATGTATATCAGAATCTTTTGGGTCAGTTGGGAGACAAGACCGACGGCAAGCTTCTGAGCGCTGATGAGGTCAAGGAAAAATCCGACATTGTGTTCACTGCCCTGCCCCACGGTATTGCCGAGCAGTATGCCGACTACTGCGTAAAGAATGGCAAGAAGCTGATTGACCTTTCTGCTGACTTCCGCTACGGTATGGACGAAGCTACATTCAAGCAATGGTACAAAAAGGACTGGGTCTTTCCGGCTGTGCACAAGGAAAGCGTCTACGGTTCCCCTGAGATGAACCGCAGCGAAATAAAGTCTGCCCGCATCATCGGAAACCCCGGCTGTTATGTCACAAGCGCAACTCTTGGTCTTCTTCCTGCACTCAAGGCCCGGCTTTTGGAAACTGACCCGATTATTGTTGACTCCAAGAGCGGAGTGACCGGTTCGGGAAGAAACCCCAGCATGTCCAACCAGTTCTGCGAATGCGGTGAAAGCTTTTCTGCCTACAAGGTGGGCAACCACCGCCACCAGAGCGAAATACAGCGCAACCTCAGCATTCTCAGCGCCACCGACGCAAATGTAATCTTTACCCCCCACCTGCTTCCGCAGAACCGTGGTATCCTTTCCACAATCTATGCTTCCTTTACAAAGGAAGGACAGGCACTGATTGCAGAAAAGGCCAGGGACTTTGACGGAAACCTCAGCGCTGCGGTAAGGTCAATCTACACTGAGGCATACAAGGACGAGCCTTTTGTCCGTGTCCTGCCGGAAGGTGTGTCCGCCACCACACGTGTCGTGCGCTACAGCAATTACTGCGACATCCAGGTGTATGTAGTGAACGGAGGAAAGATGCTCCAGGTGATCAGCTGCCTTGACAATATGATCAAGGGTGCGGCAGGTCAGGCTGTACAGAACATGAACCTTATGTACGGTTTTGATGAGACTACTGCCATCGACTTTATTCCTCCGGCATTCTGATTCCTGGAACGGTCTCTTTGAATACAATCGGGCGCTTTAAAGCTTATACAGCCTGCGCCCGTAATCCACTGGCATAGTCTTTACTGTAACACAAGGGGATTCAAATGCTCACTGACAGCCATAAACAGAAACTAATCAGACTTGCGGGTATAATAGCGCTTGTGGGCAACAGCGTGGTTTGTCTGCTGAAAATCGGCATGGGTCTTTTTTCCTCATCACTGTCACTTCTGGGAGACGGCATGGACTCGGCGGGAGATGTGCTCACCGCTGTGATGACTCTCATTGTCTCCAAGATAATCCTTACGCCAAGCGACAAGCAGCATCCCTGGGGGCACAGGAGGGCTGAAACCGTAGCGACACTCATAATCTCATTCCTCATCTGTTTTGCCGCAGGTCAGCTTCTGATTCAGGCAGCAGGGAAACTTATCCACGGAGCAGAACCTGTTGAAAGACAGTTTCTTGCCATAGCGGTGTCCGTCCTGTCTGTTGGCACAAAGGCAATTCTAGCGCTTGTTCTATCGCGGATTGCCAGAAAGGCAGACAGTTCAATGGTCAGGGCAAACGCAAAGAACATGGCCAGCGACATTCTGCTAAGCGGTGCAGTCATGCTCGGGCTTGTACTCAGCACAGTATTCCGCCAACCGCTGATTGACCCGATTGTGGCGCTTTTAGTCAGCGTACTTGTCGCAAAAACCGGCATAGAACTTTTTCTGGAAACAAACCTGGAACTTATGGACGGCAACACTGACCACACACTGTACCAAAAACTTTTTGACGCGGCGCTTTCGGTCCCAGGTGTGCAGAATCCGCACAAGGCACGCATACGCAAACTGGCTTCGGTCTACGACATAGACCTTGACTTTGAGGTTGACCCCGGCATGACGGTCTTTGATGCGCACGAACTTATGGAACAGGTGGAGGAAGCGATAAGAAAGGAGATTCCACAGGTGTTCGACATACAGATTCATGTGGAACCTTTGGGAAGCGACTTCCATCAGCCCCAGGAAGGCTATGGTCTCAGGGCGGGACAGGAGCTTGGCACAGACGGCCTGCCTGTGAAAAAATAAAGGCACCCACGGCAGAAACTATGTTGCCACGGATGCCTTAAAAACTATATGGTGTTTTTCCAGGCGTCAATGAATTCTATCATAAACTGCTGCACATCACCGAACCATTTTTTCTGGAAGCGGCATGCAGGAACACCTACGTAGCGGAAATGCCAGCACTCCCACATAAAACCGGTAACGTCCTCATACCCCTGCGGGAAGGAAAGTGACCAGCCATAGTCCTCACTGTTGTTGGCAAGCCAGCGCCCCATGCGTGTCTCGGCAAAGTCGTCGGTTATGGAGCCAAAGTCAATCGCAACGCCAAGCTGATGCTGACTGGTTCCGGCACGTGCTGAATAACGCTCGGCAAGCTCCACACCATCCTGTGCCACGTAGCGGTTGAACAGGCGCACCTGATAATCATAGGAACGGTAGGTGGAACTCACCATAAGCTTTATGCCGTCTTCAAGAGCGGCCTTAGCCATCCTG
Source organism: uncultured Treponema sp. (assembly GCA_946538875.1). Next base: position 595 of record CAMNHD010000150.1, on the reverse strand, counting down.
CGCAGAGCCTCCTCCACGTCAGGGCGGAGAGAAAGGTCGTTGCGGCTGATGTTATAGTCTGCATTGTTCACCAGATGAACAAGATCCTTGGGCACGTAATCACTTGAGACACTGTGCTTCTTGTCTATAAGGTAATAAAGTGAAAGGTCGTCCTTTCTGAACGTCTCCTCCTCGTCAAGAACTGAATGCAATTCTTCAAGGAATGCGTCGCGGTCATCGTCTGCAATCTGCACTACTTCCGCAAAGCGTGGACTCATGCCTGAAAGCACCTGGTCAAGCTTTTCATACTCAGGATTCACAGGAACAGGTTCCGGCTCCGGTTCAGGAACAGGCTCCGGCATCTTGCCGACAACAGACGCAGCCTTTTCTGCACTGCCATTGGCTGTCACCACAGCAGCCTTATCCTTACAGGAAGCACTGGACAAAACCAGCGCGCACAAACAAACCGACTCCAAAAACCTTACGTCTCTACGCATCAGAAACCTCTGTGACAGAATGAATTATATTGAACATATCAATAAAACCTGTCCGCTCAAGCCCACGGCGGGCACTTTCAGACGGATTCATAATAAACAGCTTGGTACCAAATGACTCA
>CAMNHD010000149.1 GCA_946538875.1 uncultured Treponema sp. | reverse complement strand
CAATTCGACACCAGTGACTTTTAAAACTGTCACCTTTTTTGGGTGCATATCAAAGTGCTTGAGGATATATGTTAAGGGAGAGAAATCCCAGATTTTTTGTAAGGCAGCCGGGAAATTTTCCGTGCCCCGCGTTGAAAAAGGATTTGCAAAAGTGGGGGAAGAGTGATAGAGTTGTTTTCATGGAACAGTATAAAATTATAGAAGTTAAGGAAGATATCCTGGCAAACAATGATGCGGCCGCGGAAAAACTACGCCGGTCGCTTAAGGAACAGAAGACTTTTTTGGTTAACTTGATGTCGTCGCCGGGAAGCGGTAAGACAACCACTCTCTGCCGCACTGTCGAGGCGCTCAAGGACCGTTACAGGATTGGCATTATGGAAGCGGATGTGGACAGCGATGTGGATGCCGCCACAATCAGCCGTACTGGGGCCAAGGTGATTCAGCTGCACACGGGCGGAATGTGCCACCTTGACGCTGCGATGACACGCCAGGGGCTTAGCAACATGGGCTCCGAAGGACTTGACCTTGTGGTTCTGGAAAATGTGGGGAATCTGATCTGCCCTGCGGAATTCGATACCGGTGCCGCCGCCAAGGTGATGATTCTGAGTGTTCCGGAAGGGGACGACAAGCCTTTGAAGTATCCGCTCATGTTCAGCGTGTGTGATGTCCTGCTTGTGAACAAGATTGACGCCGCTTCGTATTTTGACTTCAGCCTTGAACGCTGCGAATCTTACGTGCGTAAGCTTAACCCTGACATCAGGATTTTTCCTGTGAGCGCAAAGACTGGCGAGGGCATGGATGAATGGTTCAAGTGGCTTTCTTCGCAGATAGACCAGTGGAAGAGCTGAACTGTTAAGTTTACTGCAATCGGATGTGACCGTAATGCCTACGGCCGTCCGATGTAATAAAAGATTACATTTTATTTTCAAAAAGTAACTATTTGTTGATTGACGCCTCTGTTTTTCGGAATTACAATTTGGGTAATAATAGTTGCAAAAATACTAATTTTGTTTTTGTTGCAACTTTTCATTACTTATCGTTATGGCTGGAGGCTGTGGTGTCTGTGCTGAAGATTAGCGGATTGTGTAAAAAGTATCCTGCGTTTTCGTTGAAGGATGTCTCGTTCGAAGTGGAGCGTGGGTCGATAATGGGATTTGTCGGCCGGAATGGTGCGGGTAAAACTACTACCTTGAAATCTATTCTGAATCTTGTGCATCCTGACAGTGGCTCGATTGAGATATTCGGTATGCCTTTGAGAGGCAACGAGGATTTGGTCAAGCAGAAAATCGGCTATGTCGTGAGCTCTACGGGCTATTACAAGCGAAGAAAAATCCGTGACATCACTTCGGTGACCAGGTCGTTTTTTTCTGAGTGGGACGAGGAGGCTTGGCGTCATTACCTTGAGGTTTTTGCCCTTGACGAGAACAAGGCTCCGGGGCAGCTTTCCGAAGGAATGAAAGTCAAATATTCTATTTCGCTTGCTCTTTCCCACAAGGCCGAACTTTTGATTCTGGACGAACCAACCAGTGGCCTTGACCCTGTTTCACGGGCGGAACTTCTGGATATTTTTTGCCAGCTGAGGGAAAAGGGTGTTTCCATACTGTTTTCATCTCATATAACGACTGATCTGGACAAGTGTGCGGATTCCTTGACTTACATCAGAAAAGGCAGCATTCTGTATACGGGGAAGATTGAAAATCTTGGGATGAATATTGATGATTTTATGCTTACCAACGAAAAGGAGGATGTCAGGATATGAAAAATAATTTTGTCAAGCTGCTGAACAAGGAGATTAAGCTTGCTTCTTCGCCGCTTTCATATATTTTCGTTGCCTTTTCGCTGATGGTCTTTATTCCCGGTTATCCTATCACTGTGGGGCCGTTCTTTGTGTGTCTCGGATTATTCTATACCTTTCAGAACGGGAGGGAATCTGATGACATTATTTATTCTGTCCTGCTCCCTATAGCCAAGAGGGATGTTGTGACTGCGCGTTTTGTTTTTGTCGTGTTCATTCAGCTTGTGGCCGGGATGCTGATGCTTGTCTTTACCGTTGTACGGATGACTTTGCTGAAGGATGCTGTTCCTTATGTGACAAATCCGTTGCAGAATGCCAACCTTTTCTTTATTGCCTATTCGCTCCTGATTTTTTCCCTGTTCAATCTGGTTTTTGTCAGGGGTTATTTCAGGACGGGGTACTACTTTGCAAAGCCTTTTTTGGCGTTTATTGTTCTGGCCATGATTGTTGTGATTGCGGTGGAGGTGCTCCATCACATTCCTGGGCTTATGTTCCTGAGCGAGACTGGTTTTGTTCACAGGGGGGCTCAGCTGTGCGCTTTTGCGGCGGGGGTGCTGACTTATGCTCTGACTTCTTTCTTTGCCTGCAGGAGTGCGCAGAGGGTGTTCGAGCGAATTGATCTGTAGTGCTTTGTCCGGGGGAAATTGTGTTTTGTAAGAATCTGATAAATCTGCGGAAGCTGAACGGGATGACGCAGGAGGAGCTTGCTGAAAAAGTCGGCGTCACCAGGCAGGCTCTTGCCAAATGGGAGGCGGGGGAGACGAATCCTGATATAGAAAAGTGCCGTATTCTTGCTTCGGTTTTCGGGGTAAGTATTGACGAGCTTGCAAATTACAGGAAGGATGAAAACTATGGTCTTGAAGTGCCACCTAAGGGCAGGCATTTTTTCGGGACGGTCAAGGTTGGGGAAAACGGACAGATTGTCATTCCTGCAAAAGCCCGGCAGATTTTTGGAATAACGGCGGGTACCCAGCTGGCTGTGCTTGGGGACGAGAACTCTGGTCTGGCGCTTATTAAAGTTGATGATATCATGAATCTTGCACGGATTGTGGGCGGAGTGAGTGGCTGATCCAAATAAACTTAGTATCCGTAGTGTAGTCATGGAGGCATATAATACTATGAAGAAAATTTTTCTTTCGCTTTTTGCTTTTGTTTTTTCAGCAAGTCTTTTTGCACAGACTGCCGGATATCAGGAGAACCTTGCCAAGGCAAAGGAATATGAAGAGCAGGGCAGGTGGGTTTATGCTCTTGCTTCCTACTACGACGCAATGGAAGCGGAGCCGACGGTAAAAGCCGAGGAAGCCTTAAAAGCCTACACAAAGCTTGCAGATGTAATAAAAAGCGGCAAGCCCGGCTACGGCGACAACATGGATGAATTTGACATCTATGACGGCTGGATGGCCATTTGCACCGATTTGGAAAGCCTCTGGCAGGAGAAGTCTCCCTTTTACTTTAAGAGCGGCAGCGTAACAAAGGGTGCCCTGGACATGGAGACCCGCACCGGAAGTTATGACACATCTCTTACTTGCAATTACACAGCCAAATACAATGTGCTCAATTCTCTTTTGCTTGAGGGCTGGAAAAAGGCCTACAGGTCCGACTGGACAGGCTGCAGGTCAGACTCTCTTAAACTTTCTGACAGTCCCTCGGAAAGAAGCTATTATGTAAAGGCTGCAATCGTTGACCAGGATGGAAAAATCCTTTATGAATTGCCCGAAAGTAAGCAGTACAAATCATACTGGGATTCAGAAGATTCATTCAAGTGGACAATAAAAGGCGTTCCCCGGGAGCGAATGAAGGAAATAGATGCCTCCACCTGCACAGTCAAAGTAACAGGAGTTTCCTGGAATTACAATGGCAAGAAAAAGTCCCATGAACTTGTAAACTGCGAGCTTGTGGCCCAGGGCTCAAGCCCCTTGCAAAATGCCGTGGCCCTCGTAAAAAGCTCCGTGCAGAAAGAAGAACAAAGAGCCAAGGCTGCCGCAGTTCTTTCTTCCATAAAAGAATCTATGGTTTTTGTGGAGGGAGGAATCTTCCAGATGGGAAGGTCGTCTGGTTACAGTAGCGAAAGGCCTGTACACTCTGTAATACTATCTTCTTTTTCCATCGGAAAGACGGAAGTAACCCAGGAACAGTGGAAGGCCGTGATGGGGAACAATCCCAGCTATTACAATGGAGATTTGCGCCCGGTAGAAAGGGTAAGCTGGTATGATGCAATAGTCTTTTGCAACAAGCTGAGCCTGCTTTCGGAAAAAAGACCAGTCTACACCGTAAACGGAAAAAGCAATCCTGCAGAATGGAACTACATCCCATGCCAAGGTAACTCCATAAGCGGAAGCATAGAAATGGAGCAAAGCGCAGACGGTTACCGTCTGCCCACCGAGGCAGAGTGGGAGTATGCAGCCCGTGGCGGAAAAAAGAGCCGGGGCTACAAATACAGCGGAAGCGACAATCTGGAAAGTGTGGCATGGTATTCTTCCAACAGCGGTGACAAAACTCACGATGTGGCCACAAAGGCTGCCAACGAGCTGGGGCTTTATGACATGAGCGGCAACGTAGCGGAATGGTGCTGGGACTGGTATGGAGACTATTCTCCTGCTTCCCAGACCAATCCGGCCGGTGCGTCGTCGGGGTCCGGCCACGTAGAACGGGGCGGCAGCTACTACTACGACTACCTCTGCACCGTGTCCTACCGGGGCTACGACTACCCGAATTTCCGCCTCAGCAACTGCGGTTTCCGTGTTCTTTGTCCCAGTTCTGAAAAATAAAAAAAACGGCTTTTAAAGATCCCGCCAAGGCGGGCGAAAGAAAAGCCGTAAAAGGCCCTTTTCTGACAAAAAAGGTGAGGCCGGTGCGTCGTAGGGTTCCAGCCGCGTAAAACGCTATAACAACAAGGACAACAGATTGTGAGCTGCCGTAGCAATTTGCCCGGATAGATGCAAAAAAAACAAATTTTACTCACAAATAAAGTTATAAACTGGCTAAAAAGTTGATAAATAGCCAAATATCTGGGCTACACCAAAATGCCGGAAGGCAAGTGCAAGAGGCAGGTGGAAGAATGTCTGCTCATGGCAAAGGAGTCTTACGAAATTCTCCCCTACGACAGCTTTGCAAGCCAAATCT
>CAMNHD010000148.1 GCA_946538875.1 uncultured Treponema sp. | reverse complement strand
AGTAAATCTGTTTGCGGGAGTGTCCGCCCAACAGGAAGAACCTGTAGTCAAGAGGATTGTAGCCTGCATCAATAAGTGTCTGAAGCCTGAGGAAATTGCCCGAGGACTTTGACATCTTGGTTGCTTCAACAATGTCAGGAGACTTTGCCACAACAAGGAATTCATTGTGAAGCCAGTAGTTCACCCATTTTTTACCGGTTGCGCCTTCGCTCTGGGCAATCTCGTTGGTATGATGGATGGGCACATGGTCTATACCGCCGGTATGGATGTCAAAGTGCTCGCCAAGATACTTCATGCTCATTGCGGAACATTCGATATGCCAGCCAGGATAGCCTCTTCCCCAGGGAGAGTCCCATGTGAGCGCCTGGTTCTCGAACTTGCTTTTTGTGAACCAGAGGACAAAGTCGTAGGGAGAGCGCTTGTTCCTGTCGATTTCAATGCGCGCCCCGGCCTTAAGGTCATTGATGTCTATGTTGGCAAGTTTTCCGTAATCAGGGTAAGTGCTCACGTCATAATAGAGGTTTCCGCCTGCCATGTAAGTATGTCCGTTGGCTTCTATGCGCTTTATCAGGTCAATCATCTCCTGAATATGGTCAGTTGCCTTGCACACCACGTCCGGCCTGTTGATGTTAAGCGCGTCCAGATCCTTGAAAAAGGCATCGGTGTAGAACTGGGCCACTTCCAGGACTGACTGATGGCGTTCCTTGGCGGTCTTGAGCATCTTGTCCTCACCCGCATCGGCATCGCCTGTAAGGTGACCGATATCGGTGATGTTCATCACATGCTTTTTCTTATAGCCCAGAAACTGGAGAGTCCTGTCAAGTGTGTCCAAAAAAACGTAGGCGCGGAGATTGCCTATGTGTGCATAATTATAGACTGTAGGACCACAGCCGTAAAAACCGGCAAAGCCCGGGGTAATAGGAGTGAAATCCTGCATACTGTGTCCCATCGTATTATACAAACGTAATCCCATAAGTTCCCCTAAAAAAAATCAAAATAAATTGCCCTTGTACTCGAATATTTTTTACTCTTAGTGTATAATCAGGGTAATATGTTCTCTAGCATACGTGAAATAGCCGAAAATATCAAGAACTCACCCTGTTTTAACGGAAGCATAGAATATTCCGCTCCGCTCAAGGACTACACCACAATGAAGGTGGGAGGCCCCGCAGAAGTACTTGTGAGCGTGAACGACACAAGATCCGCCCTGTTCGTGCTACGCGTATGCCGCAACGAAAACGCGCCGGTCTTTATACTGGGCGGCGGAAGCAACCTGATAGTGAACGACTCCGGGATAAAGGGTTTTGTGCTCCGCACATCAGGGCTCAACTCAATCACAATGAAGCCTTCCCGGCCCCACCCCTTCACCCTGGAAGACTACGAGCCGGTCAACGAAGCAGAAGACATCTTCCTCAGCGCAGGCTCGGGCTGCACAATCACGGAACTCTGCTCATGGTGCGAGCGCTACGGCATTTACGGCCTTGACAAATTCTCAGGTCTCCCCGGAACCATAGGCGGTGCCTGTTTTATGAACGCCCGCTGCTACGAATCCAACATCGGCGACTTTGTAACTTCAGTCAAGTTCATTGATTTAGACAGTGTTGAACCGCTTGACCTGTCCCAGGAATTTGCCGTGGAAGACTTCATGGATGAATTCGAGGACTTCCCGCCGGTTCAGACATACACAAAGCAGGGTGACGAGTCCTCGTGGAGTTACAAGCACTCCCCATTCCAGGACAAGCATTACCTTATCACAGAAGTCGAGCTCAAGGCCACATGCCTGGATGTGAACATAACCCCGGGAATGACCGCCAACCCTGGAATCTCGGCCTACATCCGCGGCAAAAACCTGCACTATGTTGATGACAGAAGGGAAAAGGGGCACTTCAAGGCGCCCAGTGCCGGTTCTGTGTTCAAGAACAACAGGGAATTCGGCAAGCCCAGCGGAAAACTTATCGACGAAGTGGGGCTCAAGGGCAAGAAAATCGGCGGTGCACAGGTGGCTCCATGGCACGGAAACTTTATAATCAACACCGGGGACGCAAGTGCCGAAGATATAAAGAGGCTTGTTGACTACGTAAAGAAAACTGTGAGTGAGCAAACTGGCTGTTTAATGGAAGAAGAAATCATTTTTGTCTGAATTCGGCAATTTTGTTATTTTTTCTTCAATATAAATTGACAGAATGCCTTTAGAAACTTATACTTTAAAAGATAATAGAAGGTAGGTAAAAGTGCTTCAGTTAGCCTTTGTAAATTTTAAACCAAACTCATATATGCTCGTGGAAGGCACTCCCAACAGTGACCGTTTCTTTATCATTCAGAGCGGAAAAGTGAACTGTTACCATGAGACGACCATCCCCGGCAGCAGTCCCACAACACTTGGACCAGGTGACTTTGTGGGCGTTATCCCGTGCATGTCCGGTCACAGCCAGACTGAAAACGTAGTCGCAGTCACCAATGTAGTGGCTATCATGGTACGCCGCGACCAGTATCCTGAACTTATCATGAAGAACACCGCAGTCGCCATGAAGATTGTACGCTCGTTCACAAGGGAAATGCGTACTCTCAACGACAACCTGACTGAACTTACTCTTAAAAAGACAATCGCGGAGACACCGGAAGAACTCTTCTTTATTGCGGACTATTACGAAAACTGCGGTCTGTACGACATCGCCGCCTACGGTTACTACCAGTACCTGAAGGAATGCCCGAAAGGTGTCCATGTCGAGGATGCCAAGCGTCACTTTATAGTCCTGCGCAAAAAGGCCAACGCTCCATACCTGGAAAACAACGGTGACCTTATCCGCACCTATCCAAAGAACACAATGATTTTCTCTGAGTGCCAGTACGGCGCAGACATGTTTATAATCCAGGAAGGTTCCGTCAAGATTTCAAAGGTTGTTGACGGCGCAGAGGTAACGCTCGCAGTCCTTTCAAAGGGTGACATGTTCGGAGAGATGGCGCTTCTGGAAAACAAACCGCGCTCGGCATCTGCAATCGCCCACGATCCATGCCGCCTGATGGTGGTCAACCGTGAAAACTTTGACCAGATGGTTGCAACACAGCCTCAGTTGATTGCACGTCTTACAACAATGCTTTCAGACCGTCTGTGGTCCATGTACCGTCAGTTGGCAAACACCCAGCTCCGCGATCCGCGCGAAAAGATGATAGACATGCTTGCCCTTCAGATTGAAAAGCAGAAGATTACTCCTGTGAGGGGTCAGTCATATCAGACAGGTCTTACGCCAAAAGACGTCATAAACCTCTGCGGCATAACACAGCATGACCAGCCGGAAGCTATTTACCAGCTGCAGTCAGATCCAAATGTAAAGATTATGGACGGAAAGATCCGTATTCCTGACGTTCCTGAACTGATTAAACAGGCTGCATTCTACCGCAAGCAGAATACCAAACGTGGCGATAAAAAATGAAGCACCTGAGGTTTTTATTTCTGGGACTATTACTTTCTCTCTTACCTGTTGCCCTCTTTGCACAGGAGGCGCTTCCCAGCGGGTATGCAAACATCAGGCTCGGAATGTCACTGGAGGAAGTCAAGGCCGCGCTCAAAAAGGATCCTCAGTTCGGCTACAGGGGTGACCGGGATGTTTCCCTGCTCCCCGGAGACGCACGCGTCCTCATAGAAACAGACTCTTCCCGCAACGCGCCGCATTTCTTCCTTGACAGATGCTGGTTCCAGTTCTACGAGGAAAAGCTCTGCGTTATAATCATAAATGTAAAGACCAGCCGCATGGACCACTACTCTATTTTCTCCAAACTCTGCGGCAAATACGGCAATCCTGCCACACTCAACCCCGAAAAGTCGGAATGGGTCAGCGACACCGTGATCATGTCACTTGAAAAGCCTCTTACACTCAAGTACATTGACAAGGCCGTCTTTGACAAACTCCAGAACCAGTCGCAGGTAAACAAATCCATTGAAGAAACCAGCCGTGAACGCTTTTTGGAAGGACTCTGATAAAAAATGAATATCTTGGACACTATGCGCCGCTCAATGCTGCTGGCACTGCTTATACTGGTACCGGCAATGACTTCATGCAGCGGCAAGAAGTTTGACCTGCCGGTGGAAACCCTGCACATCCAAAAGGCAGACGGTTCTGTTGTCGACGTCAAGGCAGAACTTGCCCGCCATGACGAAGAGCGCATGTACGGTTTCATGCACAGAAAAGTGATTCCTGACGGAACAGGAATGCTTTTTGTCTTTACACATGACCATGTGATGAACTTCTGGATGAAAAACACCCCTCACCCGCTCAGCATTGCCTATATCGACAGTTTTGGAATAATCCGCGATATCCTTGACATGAAGCCCTACAGCGAAGAATCTGTGAGCAGCTCACGCAAGGTACGCTTTGCCCTGGAAGTACCGCAGGGCTGGTTTGCAAAGAACGGCATCTCCGTGGGAGACAGCGTCACCAGAAACGACGGCACTGCCCTGCGGACAATGCAGGCCTGGTAAACTACACTTCCATCTCCAGTTTTCTAAGCTCTTCCGCCGCAATCTTGTCCTTGGGGTCAAACTCAAGCACTGTTGTAAAGAATTTGCGGGCCTCAGACTCATTTCCCATACGCAGATAGACAAAGCCAAGGTTGCTCATAACCTTTGTGTTCTCGCCGTCCATCTGAAGTGCAGACAAAAGGCTTTCCCTGGCACCATCAAGATCGCCGGTCTCCATCTGACAGATTGCCAGTTCATTCAGTGTGTCGGCATTTTCGTCACCGCCCTCGCACTCACGGGCCTTTTCAAAAGCCTGTCTTGCATCAGCAAAGCGGCCAAGGCGCCTGAGTCCCCAGCCAAGCATAAACCATGCATTCCAGACAGCAGGGTTATCCATTATAAACTTACGGATTTCCTCAAGGCCCTTTTCTTCCTGACCGCTTGAAATAAGTTCGTAGGCATGATGG
>CAMNHD010000147.1 GCA_946538875.1 uncultured Treponema sp. | reverse complement strand
TGTCCAAGGCAAGTCCGTATGACTCAAGATAAGAATCCTCCACAGCAGTGCATGAAGCACTTGCGCTTGTCTCACCATAGGAAAGTGTTGCGGACATAGAATTCTTGTACCAGATTTTCTTAATTCCCTCTATCTGGCTGAACATATCCTCACGGAAAGTCTCATTGAAGTCAATGGTCACCGCATCCCTGTTACGGCGCATAAAACCTGTGCTCACACTCACCATATCCAAGCCGGAAGAACCGAATGTATCCTTTATCTGCTGAGTTGAACTCTGTCCCATACTCATTATCACAATCACAGAGGCCACACCAATAATGATTCCCAAGAGCGAAAGAAAGGTCCGCACTTTATTGCGCTTGAAATTCTGAAGGGCATTGATAAAATCCTCAAGCATCCGCTTTACCCTCCTTTTCGTCACCGCTTATAAATGACTTGGGTTCCTGAAAGACATCATCCTGAATCAATCCGTCAAGAATCTTTATGCAGCGTTTTGAACTTGCACCCACACGCGGATCATGTGTGACAATCACTACAGTCGTTCCTGTTCCGTTTATTTCCCAAAAAAGATTCATAACTGCCTGGCTGGTCTTGCTGTCCAGGGCACCTGTGGGTTCATCAGCCAAAATTATCCTGGGTTCTGTAACAGTTGCCCTTGCAATGGCAACACGCTGCTTTTGTCCGCCGGACAATTCATAAGGATGATGATTCATCCTTTCCTCAAGGCCTACTTTTGCCAGAGCCTGTTCAGCACGTTCGCGGCGCAGTTTTTTTTCAACACCCGCATAACGGAGCGGAAGCATGACATTCTCAAGCACAGTCATGGAAGGCAGCAGAAAATACTGCTGGAACACAAATCCGACCGTCAGATTTCTTAGCTCCGCCAAATCGCGTTCGTTCATCCTGGCTGTTTCACGCCCGTTTATCTTGACTATACCGCCGCTGGGTCTGTCCAGACAGCCAATCATATTCATGCAGGTAGATTTTCCCGAACCAGAAGGTCCCATGATTGTAACAAACTCTCCCTGCTTTATATCAAAAGAAACATCACGGAGCGCATATACCTCGGAGTCCCCCATCTGGTAAACGCGCCTGACGTTCTGCAAAGTTATAACCGATTCTGCCATGACACCACTCCCTGCATCAACGCATTCCACGTGGCATGACACCGGGACCCATTCCGCTCCTTGCACCAGGAGCAGCGCGCTGTCTGTTCCAACCGGAGGCCTGCGGTTCACTCTGAGCCTTAAGCACAGTTCCGTCAGGAACATTTCCTTCGACTATCTTCACATAGGTTGAATCATAAGGCACAACTGTCACGTTTATTTTTTCACCAGTACGTGCATTTTCCACAAATGCCTGCTTGTTTTCCCTTCCGACTGCATAGCGCGAAACCAGCAGATAAGTCTCATCAGGAGCTATCTTTATCTTTCCGGAAAATGAAAAATTCGGCAGAATAGTTTCCGGATATTCATCAATCCGAACCCTTGCCTTTACCACAGTCGCACCACGGCTTGTCACGGAACCGATTGCCGGCCAGGACACAACATATCCGCCAACTTTCCCGTCATAGGCAGGAAAAGTAAACTCAACAGTCTGTCCTATCTCCAGCTTGCTCACATCAGTCTCCGCTACCTCCACATCGGCAACCAGATACGACACATCAACAAGAGTTCCAACCTCATCCTTTGCCTCAAGAGAATCTCCCACAGCAACATCAATCGCTGCAATAATCCCGTCAAAAGTTGCAGTGACCTTCCGCTCGGCAATCTTCTGCACAAGCGCCGCCCTCTGGGTCTTCATCAAAGAGTACTCACGGGCTGAACCGGTTATACGGGTTGTCTCCATTTCGTAATCGTGCTTGGCAAGATTATACTTCTCCGTGCTGTCATCAAGCTGAAGGATAACATCTCCGGTCTTCACCGAATCTCCCTGCTTTACATACACGGCCTTGACCGTACCGGACGAAAGCGCCTGAAGAGTCTGTTCATGTGCTGCCGAAACCACACCGGCAATATCTATCACATTTTCGTAAGTCTCTGACTTTACCTTGTATGTTGTGGTGCTCAGAGTATTCTTGGAAAGAATCTTCCTTGTGACAATCAGGGCGATTCCCACAAGCAGAATAACCAAAAGTATTATTATCAGAACAGTCAGCCATCTGGGCAGCTTCTTTTTTGCAGTCTTATTCTTCATTTGCATTTTCCTCCGAACTATCCTTTTCAACCAAAGCAGATTCTGCTTCCTGTCCTTCATTCTTTTTTTCCGGATCAAGTTCCCCGTCACGCACAAAAAGCATCTTTGTCTCAGCATTATAGACAATCATGTCTATGCTGTTCAGTATGCACTTGATTCTGTAGTTTTCCTTGTTCACCTGGGCACTGCGGTATTCACTTTCGGTAATCAAGCCCTGACTCAGATAATTCTTCATATCTGCCTCAAGGGATGTATACATATCCAGTGATTCTTCGTTAGTCTTACGCTCCCACTGGAGATCAGCCAGTTCGCTGCGCTGCGCAATCACTGCGGTAAAGAAATTTCTCTCTGCACTGGTAACGGCAAGTTCTTCCTGCTCAATTTCAATCTTAGAGATTTCTTTATCCACCGCCGCCGTCCTGAATGCATTAGGATCAAAGGAAATACCCAATGTGTATGACGGATTGAACTGGTCAGTTCTCACCGGAAGCGACGTCCCTGCGCTCACGACCAGTCCCGTATCGTGCCATGCAAACTTTGCGCCGACATCCACACTGTCTGAACCAGTTGAAGAAGTGTTGAACGTATAACCTGCACTACCTCTAAGCGATATCGCCCCATCAGCTTCGCGCTCAAGGCCATTTATATACTGAGCCCACTTGGCACTCTCAATATCCTTGTAGGTTTCCTTCCCGAACGACCTGATGCTTACCGGCTCCACCAGTGGAATATCCAGCGGCAGAAAATCCTCGGCATTTTCGTAAGAGAATTCATATATTCCACATTTAGCCGCAAAGATTCTTATCTCACGCCCAAGCTCGCGCTTCTTGCTTTCAACCGTATGATTGTCAGAAAGAACTTCCATCTGGGCCTTGCGGTATTTTGTAGAGCTGGTCCTGTAGCCCTGCGCCTTCACCTGTTCAAAAGTCAGTTGGTCCTCATACAGATCCTTTTCCGCGGCAATAACCTCAGAAACCAGTGAGTAAAGTTTTCTAAGCGAAGTATAGAATTCCTTCTCCGCATTTACAAAGGTATTCTGCAGTACACGCTTTTCCTCAAGAATTTCCCTCTCGGTTTTCAGCTGACTCAACCTGCGTTTTTTGGAATTGTTGGAAATAATGTCGGCACTGAGCGCCAACGAGATTTTAGAAAGCACATCCGTTTCCGGAGCATAAGAAATTGTAATGTCCGAAGAAACTTCTATCCCAAGATTTGCCGCCTGCGGCAAAGAAAATTCGGCACTGGGTCTGAATTTCACGCCGCCGTCAGCTCCTGTAGTGACCTCTATGGTGCCCGTCTGAATCTTAAAACTGAACCCTTCTGAAATCTGGGACTTCCGGCTTTCAAGAAGAACCTTCTGCATATTTCCGGATTCCTTCTGCACAGACAAATCGTTCTTCATATAACCGGCAAGCAGATTCTGCACCGACTCAGCCGCGCTCAGAGGAAGCAAGGTAAAGAGGAATGCCATTGATTCCAAGATAATCTGTTTAACTGTTTTCATAAAAAAAATTTTAATTGGACTCCCTTTAAACAGAATGTATAAATCACATAACTTTCTGTTTTATAACATCGATTAAATCCATAGGCTCAAGAGAATAATTGTTTCCCGCAAAGCCCCTGGAAGCAAAACTATGTGCAAGTGATGCCGTCACCGCCGCATCAAAGGCACTATATCCCTGGGCCAAAAGCGCTGCCGTAAGTCCAGTAAGCACATCTCCGCTTCCACCCTTTGCAAGACAATTACACCCGTACGGGTTAAAGTAAACGCCGCACTTTTCCTCCCCGAATTTGGCAATAAGCACAACCGCCCCCTTGAGCAGGAGAACAACATTCCTATATTCTGAACAGAACTCCTCCGCCAAGTACACCCTGTCCCTTACGGTTTGGTCAACCGGATATTTTCCAAAACCGCACACTTCAAGCAGAGAAGCAAATTCCTTGGGATGAGGAGTCAGCACCACCGGTCTCCCCTCAGCATTACAATCCTTTATCAAAGAAGTAACAGACGGATCATAAAAGGCATCTGCATCAAGAACAAGCGCAACTCCCGGATTGTTACAAAGCCATCTGGAATAAGGTTCAAGCGCTCCCTCAAAACGTCCCAGTCCCATTCCAAGGGCAAGTGCTGTAGTATTTGCAGGAACCGTATCCCCGGTCATGATTTCATACGGAACAAAGGCATTCTTGAGCGCACCGTACACATTCACCATGGAGACAAGCCCCGCACCAAATGCAAAGGCAGCCTTTGAAGCCATCACTGCGGCCCCAAGTTTTTCCCCTGCAATCATAGCGGCATGGCCAAAGCTTCCCTTATGCACATTTTGTTTACTGCGAAGCGGCAAGCGCATGTCGCACTTTTCAAGCAGATATGCCTCCGGCACAACCGTGCAGGACGGCTCACCAGAGCCCCATGACCGCGGACACTCAAACAAACTGCGGCTGACTCCAAGATTACCCACAGTCACTTCACCGCACAAGTCCTTTGCACAGTCACTGAACAAGGAAAGCTTCAATGCACCCATGCAGACAGTCACATCCGCTGCAAAAGCCGCACCGCCAACATTTCCCGCCTTGTCCAAGCCTGTCGGAACATCACATGCAATCCTCACCGCATCAAGGACATTCACCGCATTCAGGAGACAGGCAACAGGTCCGTCAACACTTCCCCTGAATCCGCTGCCGTAGATACAGTCCACCACTGCGCAAAAAGTACCAGAATTTTCTTCTATATAATT
>CAMNHD010000146.1 GCA_946538875.1 uncultured Treponema sp. | reverse complement strand
TGATGTACTCCGAGGCAAGTGACCTGCTATCCGACAGAAATACAATTCTCAATGCCATCCAACTGCCCACAATTAAAAACGAAACCAGCGAACTCCGTGAAATCCATGCCCTTATCGAGCGCAGTGCCGTCCGTCTGACTGACCACCTTAACATGCTGCTCCTATTCGAGGGCGGAAAAAGTCTTAACAACCAGCCGATTCTGCTGCTGCCGTTCTTTAACCACTGTGTTGAAATCTCCAAGGTATATGCTCAGCAGAGAGGTGTACTTATTGCAGTGACTGCCGCCATATCCGATGACTGTGTTGTAAACGCCAACCGTTACCTGCTTGAGATGATTTTTATGGAATTCATCTATATCGTGAGCACAAATTCCAGCCGAAACACAAAGAGCACCCTTGTCCTAAAAGACGAAGGCGGCAAACTGGTACTAAGTTCCTCCGCCCGCATACCATACGAGATATTCGAGATGGTTCAGAATTCTCTCAACCTTCATACCGAAGAACTTGACACCGGCAGCAACAATGATTTACCCGCCAGTGCCGGCGCTCCCTATTCATCCGCAACCACTGTGCTCAACCTGCATACCCTCCAAAAGGCCATCTCCCTTTACCAAGGCACATTCGAGGCATTTCCAAAGGGCGAAAACGTCATGCTTAAGGTCACGATGAACCTGAAACAGTACCTTTCAACCGACCAGGACACTATCGTGACCCAGAGGCCGCTGCTTTCAACGGAGCTCCACACAGACTTCAACCGCTCTGACCCGCCATCTATATCCGACCAGTTGTTTTCCGGAACAGGAACACCTCCCACAATTCTTTTGATAGAACACTCCAATATGGCCCGGCAGCTAATCGGCGGAATGCTTGCGAAACACAGCAGACTGATTTCGGTTGTAACAGGGAGCGATGCCTGGAACTATCTGCAGAACCGTGAGTGCACCCTGCCCGACCTGATAATCTGCGACTACGTACTGCCACTTTTGAGCGGCGAGGAACTATTCCGCAAGCTGTCCAACGACCCGCGAATTCAGGATATACCATTTATCTTCCTCATGCCGGCCAGCGAAGAGTCCACCATTGTGGAGCTTATCAAAAAAGGTGTGGCAGGATGCCTGCAGAAGCCTATTACAAGCGACGATTTGTTCCGCTGCATACAGACCACGCTTTCCATCTCGGAAAAAGTGCGCCATTCAGTAATGTCAAAGCTGAACATGGCAGTGACCGGTCAGCCCCAGGAAGCGTACAGCGTTAAGCCCGAACCGCAGATTCAGATTGCAACGCCGTCAACCGGAAGTCTTACACTTACATCCGCACAGTCCAAGATTTTTTCGGCAGCTGACCTTTCAACCCGCGAAAAACAGATTGCAATGCTTATAGCACAGGGCAAGAGCGACAAGGAAATTGCCGCCGAACTGAATATCTCGCCGGGCACAGTCGCAAGCCACAACAAAAAACTCTTCCGTAAACTGGATGTTCACAGCCGTGTTGAGTTAATGAACAAAGTACGATAGAATATCAACATTATTTTGAAGGATTTATTATGGCAGGAAATACTTTTGGAACGAATTTCAAAGTGACTACTTTTGGTGAAAGTCACGGAGAAGCCTTGGGATGCATTGTTGACGGGTGCCCGGCAGGCATTGTCATGGACACGGATTTTCTACAGCAGCAGATGGACCGCCGGAAGCCAGGGGCAAAGAGCGTGGCTGTAACCTCCAGGAACGAGGCGGACCAGGCCCAGATACTGAGCGGAGTCTTTGAAGGAAAGACAACTGGTACCCCCATTGCCATTATGATACGCAACACCAACCAGCACTCCACTGATTACGGCAATATCAAGGACACATTCAGGCCCGGTCATGCCGACTTTACCTTCTTTGAAAAATACGGTTTCAGGGATTACCGTGGCGGCGGCCGTTCAAGCGGAAGGGAAACCGCAGCCCGTGTTGCGGCCGGAGCAGTGGCTCAGATGTTCCTTAGAGAATCCGGGATAAAGATAACTGCTTATACAAAACGTGCGGCAGGCGTGTCATGCTCAAAGGTGGACTTTTCCGAAATCGAGCAGAATCCGCTCAGGGCACCAGACTCCGCAGCTGCTGAACTGATGCAGGAAAAAATCAGGGAAGCAAGGGCCAATGGTGATTCTGTGGGCGGAATCATTGAATGTGTGGTCCAGGGAGTGCCTGCCGGCTTGGGAGAACCAGTCTTTGGCAAAACCGACGCACTTCTGGCACAGGCAATGCTTTCTATCGGAGCGGTAAAGGGCATAGAATTCGGCAGCGGATTCGGAGCGGCAGACTCATACGGTTCTCAGAACAATGATCCTATGCATATTCAAGACGGAAAGCCCGTGTTCGACACAAACTGCGCAGGAGGTATTCTTGGGGGAATAACCCGTGGAGACGACATAGTGTTCAGGATTGCAGTAAAGCCTGTACCTTCTATTTTCAGGGAACAGCATACGCTGAACACAAGTCTGGAGGAATGCGGCATCACTATCCAGGGCCGGCATGATGTATGTCTCTGTCCCAGGATTGTCCCCGTGGCAGAAGCCATGACCGCAATCGTACTTGCAGACCTGATGCTGCAGAACCGCAGCGCAAGGCTTGGAAAATAAGAATGAAAAAATCAGCAAAACACTCCAGGAACACCGCAAAGATCCTGCTCCCACTCCTGACATTTGTCCTGGTAAGCGCAGTCTCCTTTTCAGCCTGCCTCATCGTAAGCGTAAAGACCACACTGAACGCAAAGTGCGGCCCCCTGGACGACACTCAGACCTTATACCTGGAACAGACACTTGCCTCACTCTACCCCGAACGCAGCAGGAAAAGCATTTCGCCCCTGCCCTACACGCTTAACACTCCGCAGCTGGATATCAAGGCCAAGAGCGCCATAATCGTGGACACTGCAACTGGAAGCATACTGTACCAGAAAAATGCAGAAGAACTTATTCCGCCTGCTTCACTCACAAAAATCGTGGAGATGTACGTGGTGCTCAGCCATGTTGAGGACGGGCAGGTCAGTTTGAACGACACAGTGCCCCTTCCGCCGGAAAGCTGGAGCGAGAACCTTCCTTCCGATGCCTCAAGGATGTACCTGTCAAGAGGCCAGAGCGTGACACTCAAGGAACTGCTTCTGGGCCTGGCCATCGCAAGCGGTAATGACGCTTCAATAGCGGTGGCCAATTTTCTTGCGCCCTCGATGAAGGACTTTGTGGACGAGATGAACTCCACTGTAAAGAGCATGGGTCTTACAAAGACACATTTTGTGGAGTCAAGCGGCTACAGTGAAAAGAACATCACCAACGCCCAGGAATTTGCCCAGTTCGCCATGAACTACATAAACAGATTCCCATATTCGCTGGAATATTTCCACTCCCAAAAGCAGCTGGTCTATCCTGAAGAGCACAATCTCAGCAGGGAACAGATACGCGCGGGAGGAATTGAGCCGATTGTCCAGCAGAACACCAACAAACTTCTTGAAAGCCTTCAAGGCTGTGACGGACTCAAGACAGGCTTTATAAACGAAAGCGGCTACAACATAGCGGTGACTGCCGAGCGCTACGGCACAAGATTCCTCTCCGTCACAATGGGAGGCCCCGGAAGCAACACAGCGGAAGGCAACAAGCACCGTGTCAACGACAACATGACTCTGTTCAACTGGGCATTCAATCACTTTGCAGACTACCACCCACCTAAGAATTCCAGCCATGAGTTCGACATGCCGGTTCTGGGATGCAGGGAAAAGGCTGTAAAGCTCGTACCTGCACTGGATGAAACATTCACGGTTCCATACATAACCAGCGATTCACCAACAGGCTGTGCCGCTTCGGTTCATGCATATGCCGATGTTCCAGACTGTATTTATGGAGAAGTGGAATGCGGAAAGGCCTACGGGACAATCACTTACCAGATAGACGGAAAGGTTCTGAGGTCAATGCCGCTTGTGGCCGACCGCAGCTCAAGTCCAGCCATGCCGCTCAAGAAACTGTACGACAAGGCTGTGTACATAGCCATTCAAAAATGCTTAAAAATTAGGAATCAGTGAACGCAGGTCCACGATTTCGTAGCCTGCATCCAGAACAGTGGCAAAGAGGAGTTCAATCACACCGCTAAGTTCAAGCGAATTCCTGCCGCTGGAAGGTCCCACATCCACTGAAAGCACAGAACCGTCATCCAGTTTTTCAAGGATTGCATCAAACGCTTCTGCCGGCCCCAAAGGCTTTTTGTCCAGAGAATGAAGGCCGACTGCATCGATATAGGTGTAACCGCTTTCCTCTCCGGCAAGCTTCATCTTTTCGTCGGCGTGGTACCAGGGAGCATGCCACAGAAGCGCAAGTTCCTTACCCGTAAGCGCAAAGAATTCATCTTCGTTGCGGGCAAGTCCACGCTGAATAAAGTCAGAGTCAACCATAAAGTACGAGTCCGTCAAATCCGCACTGCTGTAAAAACTGTTGGCGCATTCCGCACCGCTGGAGGCAATCTGCTTTGTCTCTTCAGGATAGCGTCTTAGGAATTCACCGTTCACAAAAAATGTTCCGGGAATACCGTAAGTTTCAAGCTCCGCAAGAATTTCTGGCAGACCGGAAGCGTTGTCAGTAGCATCAAAGACAAGAGCTATTTTTGGTCTTCCTGCCACACGGGTTTCCGTCTGGGCAAACAGCGGATAATTGACCACCTGTTTGGTAAGAGAGCGCACGTACACCGCATTTGTATAGGCCGGATTCTGTGACTCACCGGTAAAAACCCTAAAGCGCCCGTTACTTGAAGAAGGCTTGTTTCCTGAACTTGATTCCTTTGCCAGAGCAGTCCACACATTCTTTGCAGAATCATAGACATAGGCGGTAGGACTCTTTGCCACATGAGCCACTACCCTGCCCGCATCCCAGTAGGAAGAATTCACGGAAGAAAGGAACAGAACCTTGGAACTTCCTCCGT
>CAMNHD010000145.1 GCA_946538875.1 uncultured Treponema sp. | reverse complement strand
CCCTGAGTCTCGATAAAAATCTTTCCATCCTGGCAGACATGGCTTCCCACCTTCTGTCCACCGTCATCGTATGCACGGATGTACCACTCACCGTCCCAGCCAGTCCTGCAGATCTGGTTCTCCATCTTCTGGGATGCGGCAAGAGCGGCCTCGGCTTCGGCGTCATCACCCATAAGGCGTGCCATCTCCGCATAGTCAGGAGTCACATAGACGAACATCTGTGCAATCATCACGGATTCCGCGTTCTTTCCTTCCTTATTGGTGCAGGTCTGGAAAGAGTCGTTGGGGTTGGTGCTGAAGCAGTTCAGGTTAAGGCAGTCGTTCCAGTCGGCACGTCCGATAAGCGGCAGACCGTGTGGGCCGATGTGGTCGATGATGTAGTGGTAGCTGCGCTTAAGGTGCTCGTACATAGTGGCAGTGTTGTCGGCATTGTTGTCGAACGGAACCTGTTCCTTAAGGAAGCTGACATCGCCAGTTTCGCGGATGTAGCCGCCAACGCCAAGGATAAGCCAGAGCGGGTCGTCGTTGAAGTTACTTCCGATGTCGGCATTACCGCGCTTGGTCAGCGGCTGGAACTGGTGGTAAGCGCTTCCGTCCTCGAACTGTGTTGCCGCAACATCGAACAGGCGGTCCCTGATACGCTTCTGCGGAAGCTGGTGCACTGCTCCGAGCATGTCCTGGCTGGTATCACGGAAACCGATTCCGCGGCCGATTCCGCTTTCAAAGTAGCTTGCTGAACGTGCAAAATTGTATGTGACCACGCACTGATACTGATTCCACAGAGCCATGCGGTCCAGTTTTTCGTCAGAAGTATGGAGAGTAAAGTGGCTCATTATTCCGTTCCAGAATTCCTTGAGCTCGTCAAAGGCCTTGTTGACTTTTGCCGCAGTGCTGAATGCCTCCTGCATCTTGTAAGCCTTTTCCTTGTTGATAATACCGCTCGCAGTATTGGTGCGCTTTACAGTCTTGGAACTGTCGCCCGCGCTCACGAACTTCTTGCTTTCGGCATTCTCCACATAACCAAGGACAAAGATATAAGTCTTGGAAGCACCCGGCTTAAGCGTACAGTTCAGGCGGTGGCTTGCAATAGGTGACCAACCGTCCGCAACGGAGTTTCCGCTTTTTCCTGCAAGCACACTGTCCGGGGCATCAAGGCCGTTATGCAGACCAAGGAAGGTCTCGCGGTCAGAATCAAAGCCCTTGACTGGTGAGTTGACGGAGAAGAAAGCATAGTGATTGCGTCTTTCGCGGTATTCAGTCTTGTGGTAGATGGCGGAACCTTCGATTTCAACTTCGCCGGTACTGAAATTTCTCTGGAAGTTGGTGCAGTCATCCTGGGCATTGTACAGACACCATTCAACAAAGCTGACCACAGATACATTCTTTTCCTTGCGGCTATTATTGGTGAGCGTCAACATCTGGACTTCACAGTCATATCCATTGGGAACCATGTAAAGAACGTCGGCAGCCAGAGCATTCTTTGAAGAAGAAATCTTTGTGTATCCAAAGCCGTGGCGACACTGGTAGCGGTCCAGCGGTGTCTTCATCGGCTTGAACCCCGGGTTCCACGTGGCGTTTCCGTCTGTGATGTAAAGATAGCGTCCGTTTGTATCAAGCGGAATGTCATTGTAGCGGTAACGTGTGATACGGCGCAGACGTGCATCTGTGTAGAATGAATATCCGCCCGCAGTGTTGGAAATCAGCGAGAAGAATTTTTCATTTCCCAGATAGTTGATCCACGGGTACGGTGTCAACGGATTTTCAATCACGTACTCGCGGTTTTTGTCATCGAAATGACCGAATTTCATAAATGCCTCCTGAAACATTTTACAATTCTAACGTTCTATAGAATGTCATTTTTATGACAAAATTTCAATTCTTGTAAGGACTATATTAAAAAAAATTAACTTTTTTTGCAGAAAATTTGTCGAAAACTGAATTCCAGGACTATATATAATAGTGAGGACTTAAAACACACGGCGCGCAGTGTTTTATCTTCCCTGATTTCAACACAAACAGTAACGCAACAAACGGCGGTACTGGATAAAAGGAAGTTAATTATGAATTCATTGAACCAGATTATTTTGGAAGGAAATGTGACACGTCAGCCGGAAGCCAAGAGTCTGCCGTCTGGAACCACCATCTGCACCCTGCCTGTGGCTGTCAACCGCTGGTACAAGAACGGTGAGGGAAAACAGGAGGAGGAAGTATCATACTTTGACATTGACACATTCGGGAACCTGGCTGATGCCTGTGTAAAGTGGTGTCCGAAGGGCCGTGGAATCAGGGTTGTGGGCCGTCTCAAGCAGAACCGCTGGAAGGATGAGGCCGGCACCCAGCACAGCAGGGTAAAGATTATTGCAGAACATGTTGAATTCAAGCCCTTTCTCAAGAAAAACAATTCTGAGCAGGGGGACAATGCACCTTTAGCGGCAGACCTTGGAAATCCGCCGAAAAGCAAGAAGGAAAAATTTGC
This sequence comes from uncultured Treponema sp., assembly GCA_946538875.1. The sequence continues at coordinate 2,486 of CAMNHD010000145.1, read as the reverse complement.
CATGCTTGCCGAAGCGGCTGCGGCAGCCCAGCAGGAACAGGAAAGTGCGGAGGTAGTATTTTAGGAAATTATCCGGCGGCGGTGCACCAAACACCAGCCGTGCCGGTGAACGGCCGCACATTCCGCCAGTCACCAGCCGCAACGGTGAACCGCTGCATGCTCCGCTAACCGCGTCTGCCCTTTCCCTTTGCGGAAGCACTGCGGCCAGAGCCACTGTGTCCCGGAGTGCCACGCCCCTTCCGACCGGAACCGTCCTTCTGCTCCTGGCTCATAGCCTTGAGCGCTTCGATACGTTCCGGATCATAAAAGCCGTCCTTCCAGTTAAAGCGGGAAGAACCTTCCACAACACCCTTGGTCTGCATCAGAGAAAGGATGTCCTTCATATTGCTCTTCATTACTCTGGTCTTGGTAAAGTCAAGAAGCTGTCTGCTCCAGCCGCGCGACTTGAGCGAATTCATCTTGTCAATCAGGCTGAACGGATACTCTGGCATGACAAAGGAACCGTCATCCGTGGAGTTCACCTTGAACAGCATCTTTTCCTTGTCCGTAAAGTAAGTAAAGTCGTAGTCCTTGGGAAGCTTGAACCTCATGCGGAAAAGCGTAGGATAGGCAAAGACCGGCAGCAGCACACGCGACCTCTCGCTTTCAGTCTCGAAAGTCTGCTCAAGGTTGCGCTGGGAATTCTCATAAGGCATCTGAACAGCCATGATGTTCTGGTTCTCCAGGAAACTCACCGCCCACTTGTTGAAGGTGTAAAGGAAAGGCCCCGCAATAAGATTCACCTTTCTGCCCTTGAGCATACTGATATGCCCAAGATTGTTCACCACAAAAGTAGTGAAGCCCTTTTCCACCAGGGTATCAAGAGTATTCTGCAGTTCTGCCGCAGAACCTTCCGGAAGGAACGGATCAAGTGCAATGGCAACCATCTTCCGGCTGTAAGGCAGAACTGGCTTTTCCGGGCTGTCCTTCTTGAGAAGGTCATAAGTGGTCTCGCTGTTAAGCTCAAGAATCAGGCGTACCGGATGCAGTGTCTGTACTGTATGGGCATCAGCCACAGTTGAAACCGCAATATAAAGCCCTTCAGGGAAAAAGTTCAGGTCGTTCCTGGCTAGAGGCGTAAGATCAAGTATGGGAAGACGTTCTGCCCCGGGCTGTCTGCGGAAACGCGAAAGGTCCTGTGAAATAATTCTCTTGTAACGTTTTGACATGGACTTGGTCTGCAGCAGCGACACTTCATCCTGTCTTGTAAAACCAGCAGGCACATCTATCCAGTGAGTGCCGCTTTCCTCCACATGCACAACGCGCACCTTGTGGCTGGAGCGTCCAGTGTCATCCTTGCGGTGAAGCCTGATGCTGTCACCCGGATCGGGATCATAGCTTCCGCCACGGACAAGAGCCATCTGTATGTCGGCAGGTTTTCCGTCAGGTCCGGCAGCCTGGGCCTTTTCTTCGGCAGTAGCAGGACGGAGCTCAACGATTTTGCCAAGGTAAATACCCGTTCCACCAGCCTGCCTGGGGTTGAGGATCTTTTCGCCGGCATTATCAACACCCTCGGAGACACTCTTGTAACCGTACCAGTAGTCGGTCTTGCTGCGTGCAAAGTCAGTGCTCAGTATGCGCTTGCCTTCCACAATGGCACCCTTGCGGTCACTTTCCCAATGGTCCATCACGTAACGGTAGGCGGCAGTCACTGCACCTACATATTCCGCACTCTTCATGCGGCCTTCAATCTTAAAGCTGTCCACACCGGCCTGCATAAGCTCCGGAACATGGTCAATGAGCTGCAGGTCGCATGGAGAAAAATAATAGCCCTGCTCGACACCGCCCGCAACTTCGGCAGAATAAAGACGCCGGCATGCCTGGGTACACATTCCGCGGTTTGCGGACTTACCGCCAAGATAACTTGAAAAGAGACAGAGACCGCTCTCGCTCACGCAAAGTGCCCCGTGCACAAAGAGTTCAAGCTGCGCATTTGTATTCTGCTTTACGCTGCGGATTTCCTCAAGCCCCAGCTCACGGGCAAGAACAACACGCTTGAGTCCCTGCTTGCACAGAAGGTTGGCCGCAGCCGCACTTTCCACATTCATCTGGGTGGAAGCATGAAGCTCCAGGCCGGGGAAAAACTCCTGGCACATACGCACCACGCCGAAGTCCTGGACAATCAGCCCGTCAGGATGTATCTTGTCCAGATAAGTGAGGAATCTGTACAGGCGCTCAGTCTCGTGCTCCTCGCAGACAGTATTCACCGTGACATAAATCTTCTTTCCAAGACGGTGGACACTCTGAACCGCGCTTTCAAACTGGTTCCAGGCAAAATTGGAGCTTCTCAGGCGTGCGTTGAAGCTCTTGAGTCCCATATAAACTGCGTCCGCTCCCTCGCCAAGAGCTGCGTCCAATGCCTCTACGTTACCGGCAGGGGCTAATAATTCGGGCATTCTTACAGTATAGCAACAAATTGCACTTACGGCTAGTACCACCTTGTAAAC
>CAMNHD010000144.1 GCA_946538875.1 uncultured Treponema sp. | reverse complement strand
GCGTCCTGTTGTGGTTTTTCCGCAGCCTGATTCTCCCACAAGACCAAGAACCTCTCCGCGCTTGATGTGGAAACTTATATCATCCACCGCATGGAAGTTTCCCTTGTTAAAATATTGTCGCAGATGTTCAACTTGAAGAAGTTTGTCATCGTCATTAGTCAGTGGCATGGTTAACCTCCTGCATACGGGCAATTCTCTTTTTTACAGATTCCGGCAGTTCGACTTTAGGTGCATCAGGATGCAGCAGCCAGGTAGCGGCCCAGTGTGTGTCGGATATCCTGAACATAGGAGGCTCCTGTTCAAAGTCAATCTGCATTGCGTATTTATTGCGTGCGGCAAAGGCGTCCCCGCTTGGAGGATTCAGCATATCTGGAGGAGTTCCTGGTATAGCTTCAAGTTCGCCGCTGGTCTCAAGGTCAGGCATGGAGGAAAGCAGTGCCCAGGTATACGGGTGCGCCGGCGCATAGAAAATATCTTCGGTACTGCCGTATTCCACAATTTTACCGGCATACATCACGGCTATGCGGTCGGCAACATTTGCCACAACACCAAGGTCGTGGGTGATAAAGATGACACTCATTCCCCGCGATTTCTTCAGTCTGTTTATCAGTTCAAGAATCTGCGCCTGGATTGTCACGTCAAGAGCTGTGGTCGGTTCGTCGCAGATAAGAAGTTCCGGGTTTGCGGCAATAGCAATGGCAATTACAATTCTCTGCCTCATACCGCCGGAAAATTCAAATGGATATTGGTTGAAGCGCTTTTCCGGCTGCGGGATTCCGACCTCGCGCATGATGGAAACAGCTTTTGCGTAGGCCATCTTTTTGGTAAGCCTGTACACGGATTGTGGCACAAGTTCCTTGAGCCGTTCATTGTAATTCTTTGCAAGAGACGTTTCTTCAAAAAAGTCAGGTGCATGCTTTAGAGCAGCGTGCAGGTCTGTGGACTCAATGTCGTCCTGGTCAAGCGATGCAAAGTAAGCGCGGTATTTTTTTTGAAGGGAGAGAATCTCCTGCTTCAGTTTTTGAAAGACGGGCTTGGCTTCTGATTTTTTTATGTGCTTTAAGATAATAGAAATTTCTTTTGCGGCAAGATGCCTGTTTGTGCGGTTGTTAAGAATGCTTGCTTCAGTCAACTGGGGACCTATCTTTACAATAGGGTCAAGAGACGAAAGTGGATCCTGGAAAATCATAGTGATGGAATTTCCCCGGATTCTGTTGAACTGTTTTTCTGAATATTCAAGAAGATTGTCCCCATGGTACAGGATTTTGCCCTGTTCAATTATTGCGTTGGGAGCTTCTATGCCCAGGATGGCACGTGCGCTCACTGATTTGCCTGAACCGCTTTCACCAACTATGGCAAGGGTTTCACCTTTGTTCAGAGTGAGTGAGATGTCTCGGACCGCATGTACAGTGCCCTTTCCTGTCTTAAACGAAACAGTGAGATGCTCTATGGAAAGTTCTGTCCTGTTGATTTCAGCCATTTTCTGCTCCTCTAAGTGACGGGTTGAATGCGTCGCGCAGACCGTTTCCAAACTCGTTGAAGCATACCAGCAGAATCGAAATGAATGCCGCCGGGAAGAAAACTGCGTGCGGGTGGGTGGATAGAGCCGATCTTGCGGCATTTAGCATAGTTCCAACACTTGTCAGAGTGTCGGAGTCAAGGTTTACGATTCCCAGATAGGTCAGAGTTGCCTCGCTGAAGATTACTCCGGGAATTGCAAGTACGCTCACGGTTATGATAAAGCCGATTGAATTTGGGAGTATGTGGCGGAATATAAGTCTTGAATCCCTGGCTCCAAGTGTACGGCTTGCATTCACGTAGTCCTGCCCCTTGAAGCGGTAGAACTGGGCGCGCACAGTGGAGGAAGTTCCTATCCAGCCGTAGAAGATAAATGCAAAGAACAGCGACACAATCGGGCCGACTTTCTGTGCAAGATATAGCTGGAACAGAGTCATGGTCACCTGTGTGGGAACTTCGTAGATTATGTCCTTGAGACGTTCAAAAATCAAGTCGAACGTTCCGCCGTAATATCCTTCCAGTGAACCGATGATGATTCCCAGCATCAGGTTGATTGCCGAGACACAGATGCTTAGGAGCAGGGATAGCCGTGCACCGTGGGCAAGTCTGGTAAAGATGTCGTAGCCGGAATTGTCTGTTCCAAAAAGAAAGCCTGGCTGACGGCCGTTTTTGTAACGGTACCATTCTGAATACAGGACACGGGTTTCGTATTGAGTTCCGTTCATGCGCAGTTTGTGATAAGCGTATCCGTCACTGGAGGAACTGTCCTTGAGAAAAATATCCTGGACTTTTCCACTTGCAGCATTTAGCTCTGGGAGCCCCTTTGCATCAGTCTTGAACCAGGCATTCTGGTCATTCTTGTATGCGCTGTTTTTTACAAGTGAATCATCAATCACTGGATAAAAGAGTTTACGGCCTGTGGTTTTTTCCCAAGTGCGTGCCTGGTCCAACTCTTCCTTGGTAAGAAGAATCTTTACCCATCCGGTTTTGTTGTAGGTGTCAAGTTTGATCCGGTACCAGGTCTGAGGCCTTTTTGCAACGGTCTTGACTTTCTCTCCATAGAACTTTTTGATTGCACCCGGAATGTTCGCATAATAGTGGTAAGTTGCCGCATTCACTTCCATCTTACGGCAACCGTCCCAAAATCCCAGCCGCGAAAAGACATTGCTCTTTGGACTCACGTAGGAGTAATACGCGTCTTTGTCAGTGATTTTATATGGAGAAAGAACAGGCGCCAGTATGGCATAAAGACATAGAATTACAATTATAAAAAAACAGATTACCGAACCCTTGTTTGTGGCAAAGCGGAGCATTGCGTCCTTGAAATACCCCCGTGGTTTTGTCGTAAGCTGAACTTCGGAAATAAGCTTGTCTTTTTGGACAAAGACAAATTTTTCAGCAGGAATGTCCGGAATGCTGCCGGATTCAAGTGAAGACTTACTGTCCATTTGTCTTTCCTCCTCCCATGCGGATTCTTGGGTCGATAAAACCGTAGCTCAAGTCAGCAATGATGCCGGCCGCAAGCCCGATAGCAATGTAGAACATGCTGATTGCCATAAATACATTGAAGTCTCTGACCGCAATCGATTGCACGTAAGTTTTTCCAATTCCTGGCACCGCAAAAATCTGCTCAATAATCATAGAACCGCCCAGTATTCCTATAAAGTCTCCAAGAAAACTTGGCATGAGAGGAACCAGTGAATTCCTCAGGGCATGGCGGCATGTGGCCTGGAATCTGGTGAGACCCTTGGTGCGGGCAAGAAGCATGTAGTCGCTTGTAAGTGTTTCGGTAAGTTCCGCACGTATCAGCCTCATGTTTCTTGCAATCGGTCCAAAGCTCAGTGCAAGCACCGGCATTATGGCAGAGTGAAAAATTGTCCACGAAAAATAGTCAGTGCCGTCGGCAAAAATCAGAGGACAAAGGTTCAGCTTATACCCAACGATGTACTGAAGAAGAAAAGCATATACAAAAGACGGTACCGAGATAAACAGCATGATAAACACTTGTATGATGTGGTCAGGCCATCTGTTCTTGTTTACCGCAGCCACAATCCCGAACACAATGCCAAGCGGCAGTGAAAGAATCAGCGAAAGGACGTTGATGTAGATTGTGGCAGGCAGTTTGCTCGCAATATATGCAGTCACAGGTTGAAGGAATGTTCCCATGTTTGTGCAGAATCCCCAGTCCCATCTTGTAAAGACATTACGCAGGAAAATGCCGTACTGAACCATGATGGGCTTGTTGTATCCCCAGGCTTCGCGCATCTGGCGGAGCGCAGAGTCAAATCCGCCCGGCTCGGATTCAATGGAATTGGGCAGCAGACGGATAAGCACAAACAGCATTGTCATTATGAGAAAGAGGCTGACAAAGAGCAGGGCAACACGCTTGAGTATATATTTCAGCATCAGAAATCCTTAGTAAATCAGATGGTTGTTGTTTTCCCTGCAGTATTCATCCCATTCCTGGTCGCTCATGGAATAACGCATAAAGTTAATCTGTCCAAAGCCGACAAGCGGATTGATATAATGGTCGCTTCCATTTATGATCCTCTGGGAATCAAGGGCCGCAGTCTGCATGTAGCGGTAAGGAATCATACAGTAAGTTTCCAAAAGGCCGCGCTCCACTTGGGAAAGAATCGTGTTCTTTATGTCATAGCTTGAAGCTGTGTATTCACCCATATTCAGGGCAATGTACCAGTCGTAATAAGTCTTTGTGATGTTTTTTCCTTCAATATTGATGGTGACTGTCTCATCCTTCGGCTTAAAGCCGTATTCGTTCACAACATCCGGATCGCAGTAACACTGGAGCAGTGCATAGGGGTTGAAAGCATTGCCTCCCCAGAGAGTGTATGCAAGGTCCACATTTCCCTTCTTCATGTTGTTATAGTAGTCTTCATCTGTGACAGTGTTAAGGAAAATCTTGTTTTCAAGTGCAGTTCCTTCCGCGGCGGCATTCATGGCTTCCTGCATAAAGGCAATGGTGCGCTTGTTCGTGGGGCTGTCTGTGTAAACATGCACGTCTATGACCACCTTGTCCCCAGCCTTTATGTCTCCGGCAGCCAGGGCCTTTGAATAAGCCTTTTCAAGATATTTTCTGGCTTCATCCTTGTCATATCCAGTGATGTCGCTTTCTGTTTTAGTGCCGTAGAATTCGCAGAGCATATTCTTTGCCTGTTCAGATTCGCGGTAATGCTCGTTGGTTTCCGGGTTGGAAATATACAGTTTGTTGATGATTCCATAACCCGCCTCGGAAGCAGGAGTGATTGTTTCTATATACTTCTGACGGTCAATTGCCAGTGAAAAAGCGTGTCTGAAGTCAGTGTAAGAAATAATGGAATGGTTTACACCAGGACTTTCCCTGCGCTTAAGAGAAGCCTTGTCAATGTTGAAACTGATTTTTGCAGTGTGAGTTACAGGCGTGTCCGAGCGGTATTCACTGTTGCCGTATTTTTCAAGATCAGCCGCATCAAGCTCAACGGCATC
>CAMNHD010000143.1 GCA_946538875.1 uncultured Treponema sp. | reverse complement strand
CCTATCTTCGGTTCATACACTGTTCCTCAGATGGTGGGCGGCAAGGACAGCTACATGCTCGGAAACATCATCGTTGACCAGGTGCAGAAGGCACGCAACTGGCCTCTTGCTTCGGCATTCAGCCTTGTCATAACTGTAATCTCCATGCTTGCAATTCTTGGAATGCTTGGCACCAACAAAAAGGACGCAGAGCTCAAGAAGACTACTGCAAAGGAGGAACAGGCCGCAAACACAAACACGCCTCTCCTTACTCCTGAGCTCAACACTATAGCTTCCCAGGGAGGTACTAAATAATGAAGAATCCGTTCAAGCTTTTTACAAAAAGGCTGCGTCCGTCCGAACCTGCCCGCCACGCAAAACGTGAATGGAAGAAAAAGGCGCCACAGTTCAGCTTTTCCAAACTTGTGCTGTTTCTCTGCCTGATGTTCCTTTTCATACCGCTGTTCGTGATCATTGTCTATTCGTTCAACCGTTCAAAGGACACAAACTTTACGGGCTTCTCTTTTGTCTGGTACGAAAAGCTGATTTTTGAAAGCGGGGATCTGTGGTCGTCACTGTGGAACTCCCTGATCGTGGCCTTCACTTCTTCCCTGACAGCCACTGTGATCGGCACCCTGGCTGCCATCGGTATCACATGGTACAAATTCTTTGGCCGGGGTTACATCCAGTCGGTCAACTTTCTGCCTATGGTTCTGCCGGAAGTCATAATGGGTATTTCCCTGCTGAGCTTTTTCTCGGGAATAAAGATGTCGCTGGGGCTGTTCACTATCTACATTGCGCACACTACTTTCTGTATGCCTTTCGTGTACCTTATGGTAAGCGCCCGTATAGACGAATTTGACTACTCCATCATCGAAGCCAGCCATGACCTTGGCGCAAACGAGGTGCAGACTCTGTTCAGGGTAATCATCCCCGCCATCATGCCTGGAATCATCTCCGGCTTTATGATGAGTGTCACTATGTCCCTTGAAGACTATGTGATAACGTTCCTTGTAAGCGGACCGGGAAGCACCACACTGCCTCTCTATGTCTATTCAATGATAAGGTTCGGGGTCAGCCCCGTAATCAATTCGCTGTCGTTTGTGCTGATCATCGCTATCTGCACTCTCACAATCCTGCTCCGGAACAGCCTCAAGAGCTTTGCCTCTTCGCGCTGACGGATGCCTATTTCTTATAAAACAACAGGAGGGTACTTTGATGAAGAGAAGTATCGCTATTGCTGCCGCGCTTACAGCGGCATTGGTTTCAATGAGTTTTGTTTCCTGCGCAAAAAGGAATTCCGCTGCGGTTTCCGAATCCAGGGAGGAAGTGTCTTCCGCTGACGAAAAGAAGTCTGAGTCTTCCCCAAAGGATAAGGTTCTCTACCTTTACAACTGGACTTACTACACACCCGACGAGGTTATTCGTGACTTTGAAAAGGAATTCGACTGCAAGGTGAAGGTTGACTCCTACGCCTCCAACGAAGAGATGTATTCAAAGCTCCGTGCGGGTGCAAAGGGTTACGACATTGTTGTTCCTTCCCAGGACTATGTTTCCATCATGATCAAGCAGAACATGCTCCGCAAGCTGGATCAGTCAAAGATGACAAACCGCGGCAACATCAACCCTGCTGTGCTTGAAAAGGCTACATACGACCCTGCCATGGAATTCGCCGTGCCCTACTACTTTGGTGCGGCGGGTGTCTGCGTGAACAAGACCAAGGTTCCTGAAGGAAGCTACGAGCGCACATGGAACATCTTTGCCGACAAGCAGTTTGCCGGTCACGCCACTATGATGGACGACATGCGCGAAGTCATGGGAGACGCCCTTGCCTACCTGGGGTACAATGTGAACACAACCAGCGAAAAGCGTCTTGACGAAGCCACTGAGCTTATCAACAAGAAGTGGAAGCCGAACCTTATAAAGTTCGACGCAGAGGGATTCGGAAAGTCCTTTGCATCCGGTGACTTCTGGCTCTGCCACGGTTATGCCGAGGTTGTGTACGGTGAGGTTCCGGAGGAAAAGTGGGACGAGACAATCGACTTCTTTATTCCGCAGGAAGGAGGTGCCTCCTACATGGACAGCATGTGTATCCTCAGGGGTGCCAAGCACGCCGAGCTTGCCAACGAGTTCATCAACTACATCCACAGGCCCGAGGTCTATGCAAAGTTCCTTGACGCATTCCACTTTCCATGCTTTGTGAACCTTAAGGCCGCTGAATTCATGACCACCAAGCCTATGTACGAGGCAGAACAGATGGCCAACTGCACGTTGAAGATTGACCTTGGCGAAAACCTTGACAAGTTCAACGAAAGATGGCAGGAAATCCGCTTTGCGGACTAATCCAAATCAGTTATAGACGCGCCTTTAATCTTCGTTGAAGCTCTGCAAGGCGCTTAAGTCTAAAGCATTTCCGTCTGTGTCCTTACCGGCCTGCACGGAAGTGCCAAATATTGGGGTATAACCAAAACAAACAATCTTAGGAGTATTCAATTGAAACGCTTCACTGTATTTGTCAAGACGGCAACCGCTATCGCACTCACTGCTGCATCAATTCTATCCGCAGCAGCATTCACTTCCTGCTCAAAGAAGGAAAAGCTCTACCTTTACAACTGGACTTACTACACGCCAAAAGCCCTCATCAAGAAGTTTGAGAAGGAATTTGACTGCAAGGTAAAGCTCGACACCTATTCAACCTGCGACGAGATGTACGCAAAGCTCCGTGGAGGCGCAAAGGGCTACGATATCGTGATTCCTTCCAACGACTTTGTGTCGATTATGATTCAGCAGGACATGCTGATGGAAATCGACCAGTCAAAGTTCACCAACAGGGCAAATATCAATCCGGCTATTCTTAAGATGACTGACTATGACCCGGAGATGAAGTATGCGGTTCCATACGCTCTCAGCGCGACAGGCGTGATGGTCAACAAGAACAAGGTAAAGAATCAGGACTATGCCCGCGACTACAGCATCTTTGGTGACAAGCAGTTCGCAGAGCATGCCACTATGATGGACGAGCTGCGGGAAGTGATTGGCTGTGCGCTCCTGCATCTTGGCTACGACATGAACTCAAGGGACAAGGCCGAACTTGCCGAGGCATACAAGCTTATTTCCAGCGACTGGAAGCCGAATCTTTCAAAGTTTGACGCTGAATCCTTTGGCAAGGGTTTTTCTTCCGGCGACTTCTGGCTGAGCCAGGGTTATCCTGAGATTGTATACCAGGAGATTGGTGAGGAACGCTGGGAAAATGAAGTGGATTTCTTTATTCCTCCTGAGGGCAGCCCCGCAACAATCGACAGTATGGTAATCCTCAAGAACTCAAGGCATTACGAGCTTGCGAACGAATTCATCAACTTTATTCACAGGCCGGAAAACTATGCGGTGTTCATAGACGAATTCCTTTACCCCTGTGTTGCAAACCTGGCGGCCATGGAATATGTGACCAAAAAGCCTATGTATGCGGCTGAACAGGCCTACACCTGCACTCTGAAGCAGGATCTTGGAACTGACCTGGACAAGTATACCGAAATCTGGGAAAAAATCCGCTTTTCAGACTAGGGACCTGAGCATGGCGTGCAGCCATGCCGGAGGCAGTGCCCGCCGCGGCGGGTACCGAGCGGGAGCGAGTGGCGGAAGGCCTGATGCCCATTCTGCCACCGCTTTTTTCTCTTGGTGGACTTTTTTTTGAAAGGAACCGCGTCCCATAAAAAAATTCACAGTCTTCAAAATCACTACACCCGAAATTTTTCTACCAAAATCAATAAATATTCCACAAAAAAATTGGTGACAATAATCAAAGTTGAGGGTACAATAGATATATGAGGGCCGGTTGTGTGCATCAAAGCGAATTACGGACTTACAGAAAAAGATGAATAATAAACTGGATTACAAAAAAATTCTTGAAACTCTCCCTGTGGCGGCCGGTGTTGCAACTCCACTATACGACGATAAGGGGCAGATTGTGGACTTCCGTATGGAATACGTGAACCACGACTTCTTTGAGTTGACACGCAGGCAGGTACTGGCAAATGCCCTTTGGTCTGAATTCCGTAATAAAATCACGCCCGAGACTCCATGGGTTGAACTTGCCTTAAAATGCATGAAAGAAAACAGCACGAGCACCCACACTTTTTATTCAAAGCTCTGCCAGTGCTGGCTCAAGATTCTTATGACTTACAACGGCGACTCCGTGATAACAATCACTATGACCGATGTGAGCGACAGTAAAGACAAGGAGGAGCAGCTCAAGGTCCAGAACGAACGTCTTGAAAGCCTTACGCATGAACTGAGCGAAAGCCGCTCTGCCCTGCGCACCAAGCTCAACAGCATTCAGACCCTTAATGAGCAGCTTCACTTTGCGGCCTACCATGACTCCATGACAAACCTGTACAACAGGGCTTATTATAACCATACAATTGTAGAGGCTACCAAACAGGCCTTGCAGACCAAGACCAGCATCGGCATCCTTATGCTGGACATAGACAACCTTAAGTATGTGAATGACTCTCAGGGGCACAACTCCGGTGATGAAGTGATCCGTCAGACTGCTGTTGCCCTGCGCACTGTGGAGGACAGCTTTACGACTCCGTTCCGCTTTGGCGGCGACGAATTCCTTGTAGTCAAGACGGGGCTGCACTCACGGGGCGACATGGAATCTCTTGGGGAGGCGGTTCTCAGGGAATGCAACAGGCGCGGAATTCATATTTCGGGCGGTGTCTCAATCTTCCCGGATGACTCAACCATAAACCAGGAGCTGCTTATCTTTGCCGACATGGCAAAGACTGAGGTAAAACGCAACGGCAAGAACAATGTATTCTTTTTCCATCAGGTTATGCAGGAGAAATTCCTTAGCAAACTGAATCTTGAGAACAAGCTGGTGCAGGCTCTTAAGGAAAATGTGTTCCAGCTGTACTTCCAGCCGAAATACAACATAGACGGGGACGAGCCGGTCCTTTCTAGCGCGGAGGTCCTGATAAGGTGGAACCACGGGGACAGAGGCCTGATAAGTCCGGGCATCTTCATTCCGCTGTTCGAGAATAACGGCATGATCCAGAAGCTGGATTTCTGGATCTGGAAGAGGGCTATGGAATACATGGCTTCCTGGAAGGA
>CAMNHD010000142.1 GCA_946538875.1 uncultured Treponema sp. | reverse complement strand
AAGTTTCCTTATGGTTTAAGGAAGTTTCAACTGCATGAGAAATACGTTCTTTTTCGAGTGTTTCCGCTAGTGCTACCATGCTTTTAATATACTATATTTTTGTCTTTTAGACTATCACTCTATAAAAAGTGGCGCAGTGCGCCATCAACCTAGCATGCTGTTTTGCGGTGGAAGTAACTTGGTTGGGGCTTGAGAAGCTAGCCCCGATTGCAGGGGCCGCCGCAGGCGGTTGCGGAAGGAGCGCAGCGACTGGAGCAATGGAGGCCTTATGGCCGGAACCCCGGAAAGCGGGTGCAGGGGTGTGGCTGACAGCCGTTTTTAGACGGACGTGAACGGTGAACTTTTCGGTATGCTCCGAATTTTGCTTGACAAAAAATGTTTCTATTGATAGAATGTTACTACTTACAGAAACAGAGGCAAAACTATGGCAAAACGCACTGACTGCATTTACACTTCGCTTCCTTCGGACAGATACACACCTTTTTCCCTGGCGAGAAAAATCGGCGCCAAGGCTATTCTGGAAAGCGCCCGCTTTAATCTGGGCAAGGAACGCTATTCGATTCTCATGGCGGAAGAGGCATTCCACCTGCTGCAGGACGACGAGGGAATTGCTTTTATCATTGACGGCCGCCGTGTTCCTTTTACCGCCCAGACTCTTGAATCTTCCGGAGCTGAACCGGAGATGATTGCCCCGGGCAGCAAGATTCTGCACACTCCTGACATTCTTGACGCCTTGCTTTATGTTGCACAGGAAAACGAACTGCCGCACAAGGAGATTCCTGTTCCTGCAAGCGGTGTGGGCTACCTGAGCTACGAGTTCTGCGCAAGATGCGACACTATCACGCTTGCGCCTCAGACTGACGAGCTGCGAATCCCTGAAAGCGAATTCATTGCGGGTCACATTTACATTGTCTTTGACCATTTTACGGAAACCCTTCATATCTTCGGTATGAACTACACTGAGCACCAGATTGATCTTGAAAAAGCTGTGGACAATCTAAAGAAGCGGCTCGGCGACATGGACTTTTCTTACCTTGAACCTCCTGAGGCTCCGCATCCGTGCAGGACACTGACAGACCTTGACCGGTCGCGTCAGGAATATATGCAGAAAGTTGTGGAACTCAAAAAGCATATTGTTGCCGGTGACATTTTCCAGGCAGTTCCAAGCAGGCGGCTGCAGTTGGAATGCGAAAGTTCCGCTTTGGAAATCTACCGCAGGCTGCGTTCGGTGAACCCGTCGCCGTATCTTGTCTACCTTGACTTTGGTGACAGGCAGCTTCTTGGCTCAAGCCCGGAAAGTCTTGTGCGTGTGCGCCAGGGTGTTGCTTCTATCAGACCGATTGCGGGCACCAGACGCCGCGGAAAGTCCCCTGCAGAAGACGAAGCTCTCAAGGCTGAACTGCTTGCAGACAAAAAGGAAAAGTCAGAGCATCTGATGCTGGTCGACCTTGCCCGCAATGACTTGGGCCGCGTATGTAAACCTGGCTCGGTGAATGTCACCCGCTACATGGACTGCGAGTTCTTCAGCCATGTCATGCATCTGGTCAGCGATGTTGAAGGAAAAGTGCGGGACGACATAAAACAGATTCAGGTTCTGCGCTCGGCATTCCCGGCAGGAACGGTCAGCGGCTCGCCTAAAATCAGTGCAATTGAAATCTTGAGCAGACTGGAAAAAGTCAAGCGGCGGTTCTACGCAGGCGCAATAGGCTACCTCCAGTTCAACGGCGACCTGGACTTCTGCATCGGCATCCGCTGTACGCTCAAGCAGGGCAACACATGGACTCTCCAGGCTGGTGGCGGAATTGTCTTTGACAGCACCCCTGAACGCGAATGGGAAGAAACCAACGAAAAACTTGGCGCTCTCCGTGCTGTGCTGGAAGGATGACCGACAGCGCCATGGACGGCACAGTGGATGTTACTATTGAGACAAGCACGGACTTTGCACGGCAAAGTTCGTGAATTCATTTTTTTCCAGGAGAGAAAAATTGAATCGAGTTCCATCTGTTCAAAGCGCCACCGTTGTGCTAAACTAACCGCATGAACAATGAAACAATTCCATTAAGAAAAGACGTCCCCGCAAGCGACAAGTGGGACCTTACACAGATTTACAAAAGCGATGCAGACTGGGAAAAAGACCTTGCCAAAGTACCGGAACTCACCGCCGCACTCACAGCATTCAAGGGAAAACTCGCACAGAGCAAAGAGACACTTCTTTCCGCACTCCATGCAGACGAAGCACTCGACCGCTGCCTGGAAGATGTCTATCACTACGCAAGCCTGATGAACGAAGCAGACCAGAGCGACAGTTCTGCCCAGGACAAAGTGAACCGCGCAATGATGGCGTACACACAGTCAGGAGCCGAAACAAGCTTCTACGTACCGGAACTGCTTTCAATTCCCGACCAGACAATCGCTGATTGGCTGCAGGATCCGGCCTTTGCGGACTACAAAATCTACATTCAGAAAATCCTGCACTCAAAGCCGTACACACTCAGTGAAAAAGAAGAGCGCATACTCGCACTCCAGTCAGAATCGGGACAGACCGCGGGCAATACATTCTCACTGCTCACCGACGTGGACATGAACTTTGGAACAGTCACAGTGGACGGAAAGGAACTTCCGCTCACCCACAGCACGCTTGGAAAATTCCTTGAAAACCCTGCCCGCAGCGTAAGGGAACAGGCCTACACAAAATTCTATGCTCAGTTCAAGGCGCACGAAAACACCTTAGCCTCGCTCTACACCGGTTCAGTCAACGACGACGTCTTCCACGCAAGGGCACGCGGCTACAAGTCCTCGCTGCAGGCCGCACTTTATGGAAACAAAGTTCCGGAAAGCGTCTACACAAACCTGATCGACACAGTGCACAAAAACCTTGACACTCTGCACCGCTACTACACCCTGCGCAAAAAAGTCCTTGGACTTGACGAACTGCGCCACTGGGACGTGCATGTGCCTCTGGTAAAATCGGTCAAGACCCACACAACATTCCAGGAGTCAGTGGAGATAGTCCGCAACGCACTTTCCGTACTCGGAAAAGAATACACGGACACACTCTGCTCAGGGCTTCTCGGCGGCTGGTGCGACCGTTACGAAAACAAGGGCAAGCACTCAGGAGCATTCTCGTCAGGCTGCTACAAAGGCTACCCGTACATCCTGCTGAATTATAAGGAAGATACAATCCGCGACGTCTACACAATGGCACACGAAGGCGGACACTCAATGCATTCCTGGTACAGCGTGCACAACAATCCGTTCATGTGCTACGAATACACAATCTTCGAAGCCGAAACTGCATCCACATTCAACGAAGAACTCGGGTTCGAATACCTGATAAGAGACGCCCGCAGCAAAGGCGACAAAGAACTCGCCACCTACCTGCTTTCAATGCGCGCACAGGACATACTCTCCACCCTGCACCGCCAGACAATGTTCGCAGAGTTCGAGCTCAAAGCACACCAGAGCGTGGAACAAGGCATTCCCCTCACCACAGAAAGCCTTCGCAAAATGTACCGCGGACTGCTGGAACAGTACTTCGGTCCAGAAATGCACTTTGAAGAAACAAGCGACCTGGAAGGACTGCGCATACCGCATTTCTACAACGCATTCTACGTCTACAAATACGCAACAGGAATCTCAGCCGCAATCGCACTCGCAAAGCGCGTCACAACAGGCGGAGAAGCCGAGCGTGACGACTACTTCAAGTTCCTCAAGAGCGGCGGTTCACGCTACCCAATCGAAAGCCTCCGAATCGCAGGCGTTGACATGGAAAGCACCAAACCCGTCCAGGACGCTCTCGATGTATTCAAGAACATAGTCGAGCAGTTGGAAGCCGAACTCCTCTAGTTTTTTCCGGAGCATACTGGTTAGTAAAAAAAAAGACGGATTGCTGAAACCGGCCGTCCGTCTTTTTTGATTACCCGCTCTGCCAAGACAAAGCTGCTAGAATTCAAGTTTTTCCAAAGTCACAAGACCTTCTTTTGACTCATCGACTTCCATGTATTCAAGAAGTCTTTCCGGGCAATCATCATCGAACACAATACTTGCAGTTGCAGACACAGCCTTGTCTTCTCCATGCTGATAAACTACACAAATAGGAAAGGAATCCTTATACTTGAAAATGTAAATGTATTTGTCAAAAGAAAAGTTCACATCAAATACAGATGAGGTGGTCAACACCGACGATGCCACAAGCCTGCTCGATCCTAACCTTCCGTTCCAGATCGATGCAAAGGAAGAAGTCAATCCGTCTATCAGTTCTTTTTTCAGCTCTGGAGGCCATTTTTTTAACTCTGCCGGAAGCTCCGATTTGTATAGATCAAGAAATACTTTCTCATCCAGCCTGAAACGGGTAACCGATTCCAATTCTACAAAATCGCCCTCACAAAGCTCCTGCACTTCATCGCCTATAGCAGGGTCCCCTGCAAACAACTTCATATACTCAGTATTCTCAATTTTTGCTTTTATTCTCTGGCAAAGCTTAACCCCCTGACTGATTAAAACCTTGTCATTTTTATTAGGTTTTGCAAAAGCAAAAACAGGAACCAAAACCAAAAGCAGACAGAATAATTTTTTCACAATATCACCTCTAAAAATGAATCACAGATACGTAGTGCATTTTTTTTACTCCGCTACCCCAGCTCTCTCTAAGATTCTGGAGGAACAAAAGATAATCAATGTCAAACATATTTTTAATTTTACGGGCAAAAGTTCCTGACGTCAAGTTCCTTGCAAATACGGGCTACCCCCGGCTTGGAGGGCCGCAGAGCGGTTCCGACCGGAGGGAGGAATGGAGTGGGAAGGGCCCCACGCAACCCGGAATGACGGGGAATGCGGTGCAGTGGGCGGCAGATTGTAAACAGAGGTAAAAACCGGAGCAATGGAGGCTGGTCAAAATCCTAAAAAAAAACTTCAAACCAGTGGAACAGCGGCGGAAAATAAGTTATAATCACCCTAAAAAAATAGGTGGCTGTATGAATTCCCGGAAAACTAAGATTGTATGTTCGATTGGACCTTCCTGTGACAATGATGAAACTGTGCGCAGGATGATTCTTGCCGGCATGAACATTGCCCGGTTCAATTTTTCACATGGCTCCTTCATGTTTCAAAACCGTTTTAACTGTCCGTA
>CAMNHD010000141.1 GCA_946538875.1 uncultured Treponema sp. | reverse complement strand
ATTACAGGTTATGTCGATTATTACGCCAACGAGATGAATGTGACTGAAAACAAGACTAAGGTTGATGATGAGGAAGTAATCGAGAAAGTCTACAACCGTTCAGTCAAACTTGAGCTTGTCTATCAGATTGTGGACGCAAAGTCAAATGTCGTGATTCATAAAGACACAGAGGTATTTTCCGAGAGCGATAAGGAATATAATCAGCGCAATCTAAAGACTGCCGAGCAGCTGATCAATCCCCGCCTGGATGCATTTATCACAAAACTTCTCAAGAAAATCCAGCCCTACGAAGAGACTGTTTCATTCACACTGCTCAAGGACAAGTCAAAGAATCCTGATCTGAAGCTTGCTGACAAACTTGCAAAGAACGGACAGATTGCAGCGGCCTGTGATAAGTTCCTTGAAGTCTACGAATCCACTGGTGACTTTGTTGCAGGTTACAACGGAGCACTTCTGCTTCAGGCTCAGGGAGACCTCTATGGTGCCCGCGATATTATGACCGAGCTTGCAAATTCCACAGCAGACAAGCGCGCTGTAAAGGCCCTCAAGAATATCCAGAGCGAAATCAACTCCGCACAGAAGCTTGAGGCTCAGAACGCAAGCCGCCAGGCAGTAGAGTGAAATCGTATGCATTGATTTTTCCCGGTTTGGGCTACGGCTCAGACCGGCCCCTGCTTTATTACTCAAGAAAAATTGCCGAAAAGCAGGGGTACAATCCAATAATTATTTCTTATCCGGATCTTCCGCGTGGGGACAGAAATGATTCTGCCTGGCTGGAAGACTGTATCCTGCGGGGCAGGGTAAAGGCCGACGGCCAGCTGCTTTCCTGCCTGGACGAGCTGAAGAAATCTGACAGAATCCTGTGCATTGGTAAAAGTATAGGCACCGCAATTTCTGCGGCGTGGTGTACAAATCATAATATAAAGGCTTCTTATGTCATGCTCACACCTCTTGAGCAGACTTTTTCATATCCTGTGGAATCCGCGCTTGTGCTCCGTGGAACCAGTGACCCCTGGTTTACAGCCGGGGAACTGCCGGTGCGGCCGTGGTCCGGTAACTACACTGAGCATCTTTTCAAGGATGCAAATCATTCGCTTGAAACCGGAAATGTCGCTGTTGACATTGAATATCTTGGTCTGGCGATTGAAAAAGTTTCTTCATATATAGCCGCTATAGCTGCGCGCGGCTAAAGAGCCTGCCTTGCGCTGGACCGCGGTCCCGCCCACTACACCCAACCGTAGCAGGTGCGTGCGGTTGGGCCGTAGCAGGTGCGTGCGGTTGGACCGTAGCAGGTGAGTGGGGGCAATTTTTCCATGAGGGAAAAAAATACCCGCCCTCCTAAAGCGGAAAGGCGGGATCAGTTTACCAAAATGGGTTAAAGGTACATCAGTACCGGCTTTATTTGCTCCACTTCCAGTTCACAACTTCCGGCAGGTCTTCACCATACTCAAAGATGTGCTGCTTGTGCTCAACCAGCTTGTTGTTCATTTCCTGCACAACATGGCTTGCCTTGTTTCCGAACTGCGGCAGATACTGGAGGGCAGCCTTTACAAGGTCAAAGCGGTCAATCTTGTTCTGGACACGCATGTCGAACGGAGTTGTGATAGTTCCTTCTTCGTGGTAACCGTACACATGCAGGTTGCGGTTCTCGCGCAGGTAGGTGAGTTCGTGCACCAGCTTAGGATATCCGTGGAAGGCAAAGATGATAGGCTTGTCTTTTGTAAAGATTGCATTGTACTCTGCATCGGTAAGTCCGTGCGGGTGCTGCCTGTCGCTCTGCAGCTTCATCAGGTCAACCACATTCACAAAGCGGATCTTGATTCCAGGCACCTTTTCGCGAAGGATAGTTGTTGCGGCAAGAGCTTCAAGAGTAGGTGTGTCACCGCAGCATGCCATCACGACATCAGGCTCTTCGCCCTGATCGTTCGAAGCCCAGTCCCAGATGCCTATGCCCTGTGTGCAGTGCTTTACAGCCTGTTCCATAGTCAGCCACTGGCAGCTCGGATGCTTTGAGGCAACAATCACGTTCACGTAGTTCTTTGACTGGATGCAGTGGTCAAAAGTGGAAAGCAGACAGTTTGTGTCCGGCGGAAGATACATGCGCACCACATCAGCCTTCTTGTTGGAGATGTGATCCAGGAAACCAGGGTCCTGGTGTGTAAAGCCGTTGTGGTCCTGCTGCCATACATTGGATGTAAGAATCAGGTTCAGGGAAGCAATCGGCTGTCTCCACTTGAGCTGAGAACAGACCTTGAGCCACTTTGCGTGCTGTGAAGCCATTGAGTCGACTACGCGGATGAATGCTTCGTAGCTTGCAAAGAAACCGTGGCGTCCTGTAAGAAGGTAGCCTTCAAGCCATCCTTCGCACATATGCTCGGAAAGGTAAGAGTCCATGATGCGGCCGTCGTGGGCCAGCTTGTCGTCAGTGTCGATGATCTCGCCGTTGAAGTCGCGGTTTGTGGCTTCGAATGCTGCATACAGGCGGTTTGACATGGATTCATCCGGCCCGAAGATGCGGAAGTTCTTGTTGTTCTCGTTCAGCTTGAACACATCGCGGACATAGTTTCCCAGTTCCTTCATGTCCTGAGCCTTTATAGAACCAGGAGTCTTTACATCCAGGGCATACTTCTTGAAGTCAGGAACACGCAGATCCTTGAGCAGCTTGCCGCCGTTGGCATGAGGGTTCGCAGAGATGCGGCGGTCTCCCTTAGGAGCAATTTCAGCAATCTCCGGCTTGAGCTTGTAGTCTTCGGTAAAGAGTTCCTCAGGCTTGTAGCTCTTGAGCCATGCCTCCAGTTCCTTCATGTGCTTGGCTTCGTTGGCATCAGGCTTGGTCAGGTCGATAGGAACCTGGTGTGCGCGGAAAGAATTCTCGATAGGAAGTCCGTCGTCATTGAACTTAGGACCTGTCCATCCCTTAGGAGTGCGCATTACAATCATCGGCCAGAAAGGACGCTCAGTCTTGCCGTTTTCGCGTGCATCCTTCTGGATCTGCTTGATCTTTTCGATGCATGAGTCAACGGCAGCGGCCATAGCCTTGTGAGCTTCCATATGGTCAGTGTCAGGAGTAACCTCGACAAAAATCGGATCCCAGCCGCAGCCGTGGAAGAAGCTCTGAACCTCGTCCTTTGAGATGCGGGCAAACACAGTCGGGTTGGAAATCTTGTAGCCGTTCAGGTGCAGGATTGGAAGAACAGCACCGTCAGTCTTGGCGTTCAGGAATTTGTTTGAATGCCATGCGGTTGCAAGAGGGCCGGTCTCAGCCTCACCGTCACCCACAATGACAGTAGTAATCAAATCAGGATTGTCGAAGACTGAACCAAAAGCGTGGGCAATCGAATAGCCAAGCTCACCGCCTTCATTGATTGAACCAGGAGTTTCCGGAGCAACATGGCTTGAGATTCCGCCAGGGAAAGAGAACTGTTTGCAGAGGCGCTTCATGCCTTCTTCGTCCTGACTTACATTCGGGTAAATCTCAGAGTAGTAGCCCTCAAGGTAAGAGTTCGCAACAAAGAAGTTTCCTCCATGTCCAGGACCTGAAATCAGCAGCATGTCAAGGTCATACTTGGTGATGGCACGGTTCATGTGAACGTAGACAAAGTTCTGGCCAGGAACAGTACCCCAGTGACCGACAATCTTTGACTTAATCTGGTCACGGCTCAAAGGCTTGCGGAGAAGCGGATTGTCCTTCATGTAAAGCTGAGCGGCCGCAAGATAGTTTGTTGCGCGCCAATAAGCGTCAAGTTTTTTCAAATACTCTTCTGTGTTTTCAACAGCAGTAGCGTTTCCCATAACAGGTCTCCTATCGGAAAAATACTTTTTGAGAGACCGCGCATGGCAGCCTCCTCTATTTTCCAAGAAAATCTACCACAATTCGAAAAACTGTACAAGTATAAATCATTTTTTTATGTTATTTATCAATATTTATTGATATTATGGAGCCCCCTGAACCGCTTCCCCGTCTTGCAGGGTTCCGTGGGGCCCTGCCCACTCCATTGCTCCAGTCGCAGAGCTCCTTCCGCAACCGCCTCCGGCGGCCCCTCCACCCGGGGCTATGATGCTGGTATCAAAAATTGCCGTGACTGGGAGTGCAGTGCAATACTTTGTGTTGCATTTTGTCAAGACTGTTTTCCATGGCGGGCAGGACATGCCATTCACAAAAGCCGCAAAATGTGCTAATATTCAGAACCAAGTTTAAGGAGCATCTATGGAAGACAAGCGTTTAAGCGGCGTTCTGCTGCATGTCACATCCCTTTCCGGCAGGGAAGGAATCGGTACTCTGGGCAAGGAAGCCTTCAAGTTTGTGGACTGGCTGCATAAGGCCCATCAGTCATTGTGGCAGGTATTGCCTCTTGGACCCACAGGCTACGGCGACAGTCCCTATGCTTCTTTTTCAACATTCGCAGGAAACCCGCTTCTGATAGATTTGGACACACTTGCGGAACATGGCTGGGCAGATCCTGAGCAAGTCAGGACCCCGGATTACATACATGCCCTGGGGCCGGTCGACTATGGCTCGGTTGTCTGGTGGAAGATACCCGTTCTATTCCAAAGCGCAGGATATTTCCTTGAAAATGCCGGTGCAGAAGACAGACAGCGCTTTGAAGATTTTAAGAGGTCGGAGAACTGGTGGCTGGATGATTATGCATTGTTCAAGAGCATCAAGGCTGTCTATGATAAAAAGGCAAGCCAGGAAAGTCTGTTCGGAGCATCTTCAACATGGAACTCTTACTGGCCCAGGGAACTTGCATGCCATGAAAAAGAGGCTCTTTCCAAATGGAGCCAAGACCATGCAGAAACCCTTGAGCAGATAAAAGCAATACAGTTTTTCTTTGCAGAGCAGTGGAAGGCGCTCCGCGCTTATGCAAACGGCCTCGGCATAAAAATAATCGGTGACATTCCGATTTTTGTCGCTTCGGACTCAGCGGATCTCTGGGCACATCAGGAATTGTTCCAGTTCAACAGAAAGACGCTCGTGCAGAAAGCCTGTGCCGGTGTACCGCCGGATTACTTCAGTGCAACCGGACAGCTCTGGGGAAACCCGCTCTATGACTGGAGCGCAATGAAAAAAGATTCTTATTCCTGGTGGATACGCCGCATAGAACACATGCTCAGTCTTACCGACATAGTGCGCATTG
>CAMNHD010000140.1 GCA_946538875.1 uncultured Treponema sp. | reverse complement strand
GTCCCGAGCCTTGACGGGGAACCTTTACGCTTACGGTTTTGCTTTCACTGTCCATGCTGCCGGTCAGAAGTATCTGTCCGTCTACCATTATGCCGTAACGTGCCCAGCTTCCCACAGAAGTACCTGGCTTTGCAGAAGGATGGGACGTTACCCCGTCACCTTTTAACTCAAATCCCACGGTTTCGGAGTCTGTGGTGAATTCGACTGCCGAAGCGGAATGGAAGAGCCACAGTGTGCCGTCGTCAAAAAAAGTGCGGCCTGAGATTTTTGCTGTGCCGGAACTAGCCGAAAACTGCTGCATCTTGGGTTTTCTTCATCAGACTGTGAACAGGTCAATCTGTTCGCCAATCTGGTCGACTGCGCTGTGTACCGAACCGGAGATTTCGTTAAGAGATTCACTTGAGGCATTGATTTTTTCAGCGCTCACAGAAATCTGCTGCATACTCTCCTTAATCAGGTCAGTTGTGTCACGGAGCTGGTTCACTTCGGCAAGGATGGATTTGTTTCCTTCTGCCATTTCCTGAGAAGCTGAACGGACTTCGGAAGTGTTGTCATTCATAAGATGAAGGGCTTCACCAATCTGCTTGGAGCCTTCCTGCTGTTCTTCCATTGCAGACTTTATCTGTATGACAAGCTGCTGGGTGGTACGGATGTTTTCTGAAACCGCCTCGAATGAGCTGCTGGAAGCCTTTGACGCTTCCACCACATCGTTGATGGAACTCTGAATTCCCTTGAGCTCTTCACCGATTCTCTTGGACTGAGTGGAAGATGTTTCTGAGAGTTTTCTGATTTCGTCGGCAACAACCGCAAAACCGCGGCCGGCATCTCCTGCGTGGGCAGCTTCGATTGCGGCATTCATTGCAAGGAGGTTTGTCTGGCTGGCTATGCTTGCGATTGTCTTGTTGGCTTCCTGAAGGGCCTTGGACTGCTCATTGATTTTCTCGATGCGTGTGTTGACGTTTTTCTGGAGGTTGATTCCTTCAAGGGCTTTTTTAGTAAGGTTGTCAAAGGAGTCAGCCATAAAGCCTACGCTTCCGTTTACGCTCTTTATGTTTCCAATCATCTCTTCCACAGAAGCAGAAGCTTCTGAAACACCGCTGGACTGAGTTTCAATCATTCTTTCAAGAGATTCTATGTTCTTGGAAATTTCTTCAACCGCACTGGCAGTCTGAGAAACAGATGAGGCCTGGTTCTGAACCTGTGAGTCAATCTGGGTCAGGTCGTTGATGATGTTCTTGATGGAAGAATCGTTGTCTTCAATACGTTCCTGGAGATTGTTTCTGACGCCTTCAAGTGTTCCCTTTGATTTTTTTACACCCGTGATAATTGTACGGAGCTTTTCCATGAATGCGTTGAAACCTTCTCCCAAAGCGCCTATCTCGTTATTGCTCTTGACTTCAAGTTTCTGGGTAAGGTCCGCGTTGCCCTGTGCAATGCCGTGGATGCTGTCGCGCACGAGCTTGAGCGGCTTTACAGCGTGCAGCAGGAGGATGATTGTAATCACGGCAAGAACTGCACCAATGATAATTGAAATGAATGAGATAAGAATGCGGAGTTTGTTACCGGCTTCATCAATCTGGCTGGTTGGTATGATAAGCATGGCTGTCCACGGTGTGCCCGGAACCGGAGTGTAGGAGACAAAGGTGTATACGCCGGAAGGATCCGTAAAGTAACCGTTCCCGGCTTCTCCCTGCACAGCTTTGGTCGCAATGTCGGAAAGTCCGCGGTAACCGGCCTTGTCACTGTAAAGAAGGTCCATGTATTTTTCCTGACCGCGTATGTGGGAAATAAGAACACCGTCGCTTCCTGCAAGAATAGCTTTTCCGGCTTTGCCAAGGGTCAGTTCTCCGATTGTCTTGTCGATTTCGTCAAGTTTCACGGCTCCTGCAAACACGCCTATAGTCTTTCCGTCGGCATTCTTTGCGGGCCTTCCGATATAATAACAGACAGAACCGTCATTCTGGAAGTCAATGTTCGAGACGTAGGTGGGTTTGCCGTTGTTCATTATTTCAGTGTAGAAGGGCTTGGATATGACAGTGCGTGTAGTGCCGTCGCTTGCATGACCGACTCCGTCCGGGGTGCAGAAAAGTACGTAGTTGAAATACTTGTTCTGGATGGATTTATGGTCTTCCAGCCACTTGATGATTTCTTTGTTGGAACCATGTTTGACGATGTCGCTGTCTGCGTAGAGCCTCAGGTCGTTGATAAGCACATCATTCCAACAGCCTATTCTACCTGCGTCCTCTTCAATTACTTTCATGCTGGAGGTGGAATAATCCTCTTGTGATGACTTTTTTACGCGGCTGACAATCATCATATTCTGTGCAATAAATAAAATAACCAGTGCAATCAGCATCTGTAAAGAAAATTGAATGGCCATCTGGCCGTATTTCTTCTGAGAAACTTTGGAGAGATTTGACTCATTATTCATTTGAAAACTCCTGTAAAGCAGCAAATTCCGTAAGAAACTTGGATAATAAAAGCATCTTTTCGATTTTTTTAGCTTTTGTTCCGCACTTACGCTTAAAATTTACTCTTCCCCGCTTGCGATTAAACCATAAATATTCTAATATTAAAGTATAAATTCTTCAAGGAGATTTTATGAAAATATTTGGATTTTATTCAGCATTTTTTGCTTTGTTTTTTTCTGCCGCATTGATATCCTGTGACGGAGCTGCAGGACAGACAGCACGCAGGAAAGGCCCTCTCCCTGATCAAAATGTGACAGGACCTGTTCTGAATGTTTCCATAGACAAGACTATAGATACTCTTGACCAGCAGAAGGCAGTCTATGCAACAGCATTCGAGCTTATAGGAAGCATGGTCGACGGACTTAAGCAGATGGCGGATGACGGTTCGGTTCAGAATGCAATCTGTGCCAGTGAACAGGTAAGCGCCGACGGTCTCCTATATACATTCAAGCTCAGACAGGATGTCTACTGGTCAAACGGTGAGCCTGTGACGGCCCACGACTTTGTTTACGGCTGGCAGCGCGCGGTTGACCCCGCCACCGAGTCGGAATATGCCTTTATGATGAGCGACATTGCCCATGTCAAGAATGCCGTTGCGATCCAGGCAGGACAGATGGAGCCAAACCAGCTTGGTGTAAGGGCAATCGATGACTACACTTTCCAGGTACAGCTGCAGGTTCCTGTTTCTTACTTTGACCAGCTGCTGTATTTCTGCACATTCTATCCTGCAAACAAAAAATTTGTGGAGGCATGCGGCGACAAATATGCTGCAGGTCCGGAGACTTGTCTGTGCAATGGTGCTTTTATCCTTAAGGAATTCAGTGAAAACTCTGCCACACTTATAAAGAACACCGCTTACTACGATGCCGCAAGTGTAAAACTTGGTGGAATTCATTATGAATTCAACTCTGCCACCCCTGAAGGACTGAACCTTTACAAAAACGGCAAGCTTGATCTTTATGAGCTGTCTGGTGAGCAGGTAAAGGATTATCTTGACTCTCCGGAATTCCGTGCAGTTGACTCAGGATTCCTTTATTACATAGTGCCCAACCTTCATCTTCCAGAGTTCCAGAACAAAAATCTCCGTATGGCATTTACTTTTGCAATGGACAGGCACAAGGCTGCAAAGATTCTTGGCAACGGTTCAAAGCCTGCATTCCAGTGTGTCCCCTCAGGATTTGCCTTTTCCCAGTCCGGAAAGGATTTTGTCCTTGGCGAGACGGAGTTTGAGTCAGTCTGTGCCTATGATCCAGAAAAGGCACGCCGTTATTACAACGCGGCAAAGGCTGAGCTGAGGAAGAATTCCTTTGAATTTGAGTTCCTGTGTGCGGATAACTCCAACCAGCTGGCTGTAATCAACGACTTGATTCAAAATGTGGAGCGGATTCTGCCTGGTGTAAAGCTGAATCTAAAGGTTGTTCCCAAGGCTGAGCGAAGAAAACTTATGACTCACGGCAAGTTCGATATCGGTCTTACAAACTGGGGACCTGACTACGCTGACCCGATGACTTATCTGAGTATGTGGATGACTGGTAACGACAACAATAACGGTGATTTTTCCGACCCGCAGTATGATGCTATCATTGCTGACTGCCAGGAAGGTTCGCTGTGCACCAAGCCTACGGAACGCTGGGCTGCCCTTAAAAAGGCAGAGACGATTGTTATGGACGGAGCGATTGTTATGCCGGTTTACCAGCAGTGCAATGCCGATATACTGAAGCCTAATGTCAGGGGGATAGCCTTCCATCCTGTGGCAATCAACCGCATCTACAAACACGCATCAAAATAAGCTTTTATGCGCCGTGCAAGTGTCTGTTGCGCGGCGTTTCTTTTTTATTCCGGGGCCTGATCCCCGCAAAGACTATTCATAAGAATCCCGCCAGATTTCAGCCTGAAAATTTTAATTGAAACATTTTGCATAATTATATAGAATGGAGTCAGTTGAAAAGTCGCTAGCTTTTACAATTGCCCCAATGGGTCAGTAAATTTTATATTGAGGTCGTTATGATTTTTTCGCCAGTTGAAGTTGAAGAAACAGTCAATATGTTTATGCGTCATAAGTTGGATGTGCGTGCCATTACTATGGGTATTTCCCTGAGGGACTGTGCCTGTGAGGACGGAAAGCGCAGCAGACAAAAGATGTATGACAAGATTATGCGCTATGCCGGTAATCTGGTCAAGGTAGGACAGGATATTGAAAAGGAATTCGGTGTGCCTATCATCAACAAGCGTATTTCTGTGACTCCAATTTCTCTGGTTGCAGAGCCGAGCGGTGAAAAGTCCTATGTGGAGTGGGCTGTTACTCTTGATAAGATTGCTAAGGAACTTGGTGTCGATTTTGTGGGCGGTTTTTCTGCCTTGGTTCAGAAGGGGATCACTCCGGGTGACAGGACTTTGATAGAGTCGATTCCTGATGCCCTTAATGAAACTGAACGCGTATGCTCAAGTGTGAACGTTGGAACCACAAAGAACGGTATAAATATGAATGCGGTCAAGCTGATGGGTGAAATCATCAAAAAGACTGCGGAAGTGTCCAGGGACAAGCCTGTGAACGGCTGCGCAAAGCTTGTGGTGTTTACAAATGCACCTGAGGACAATCCGTTTATGGCTGGGGCCTTCCATGGGCCTGGGGAAGGTGACTGTGTGATGAATGTCGGAGTTTCAGGTCCAGGAGTAATCCTTGCG
>CAMNHD010000139.1 GCA_946538875.1 uncultured Treponema sp. | reverse complement strand
GCTTCGGCGGCAAGGTCAATGTCATAGCCCACAATCTTGTTGTCGGCATCGCGGAATCCCAGCGGCGGGAAGGAATCATCAAGTCCCAGAACAAATACAGAAGAGTCTTCCTTCTTTGAACAACCAGTGAGTGTACCGGCCAGGACACATGCGGCCATCAGCAGACCGGCAAACAAAACATTCTTTTTCATAATTATACTCCATAATTAAACGCAGTCCGAAAAAACGTCAGAAGAAACTCAAGTTCCGGACCTTTACGCGTTTTCTTCCATCCATTTCTCGATGCCGCGCTTTACATCGGCATCAATATCATGCTCAATCTTGCAGGCATTCTCTTCAGCCTGAGCTTCGCCCACACCGGTGATCTTCTGAAGAAATTTTGTAAGCAGAACATGTCTGCCATAGATTTCCTCGGCACGTTCCCTACCCTTTTCAGTAAGTTCCAGTGCACCTACCTGGTTCACAACAACATATCCGTTGTTTTCCAATATGCTCATGGCGCGGCTTACACTCGGCTTGGAGACATTCAGCTTCTTGGCGACATCAACCGACCTGGCAAATCCGTTTTCATGCTGAAGGCGCAGTATCGCCTCAAGATAGTCTTCGCCGGATTCATGAATTTCAGACATCATCACCCTCACTTGCAAACATTTATTGGCGGGGAGCCTCATAAAAGCAGAACCTGCCGACGATCCCCTCATTATATTTCATTGAGCCACAATGACTCTGATTTTACCATGAATCCAGCCATTTAGCAAGAAGCGGCAAAACCTTAAAAACAGCGGGTAAGCAATCAGCGCACGCTGGGGTTCATATTGATAATCTGGTTGTAGATAGGCTTTCCGCCCGGTACCATCGGGAGAACAAGCTCATCGATGTCAACCTTTGCATCTATGACCGCAGGTTTATGGCTTTCAAACGCTTCCCTGAACACCTTGGCAAATTCATCGGCGTTGCCTGCACGGTAACCGTCAATACCATAGGCACCGGCAAGCTTGACCCAGTCAGGGCCAAAGTCAAGGGTGGTAGCGGAATAGCGTTTGCCGTAGAAAATCTTCTGCCACAGACGCACGTTTCCAAGGGTACCGTTGTTCACAACTACAATGACTATAGGCAGATTGTAGTGCTGAATAGTGGCAAGCTCGTTGCAGTTCATGCGGAACGAACCGTCACCCGCAACATGCACCACACGGGCTTCGGGAAGAGCCATCTGTATACCGATTGCAGCACCAGTACCAAAGCCCATGGTTCCCAGGCCACCGCTTGTGACAAAACGGCGCGGCTTGTTGAACGGATAATGCTGGGCAACCCAGAGCTGATGCTCGCCCACTTCTGTGGTGACATAGGCATCGTCCCCGGCAATTTTGTGTATGGTCTCACAGAGCACCTTAGGATTGATTGAATCCTTAGGCTCGTCAAAGTACATCTTGGGAACATCCTTCTTCCATTCTTCGATGGTGGACTTCCACTCGCTGTGGTCAGCCTTCTGAATCAATGGGAGCAGGCGCTCAAGTATTTCCCTTACGTCGCCCACAAGACTTCCGGCAACAGGAATGTTCTTGTTGATTTCGGCAGGGTCAATGTCTATATGGAACACCTGGCTGTTCTGCGCAAAGCGTGAGGCGTCGGAAATTACGCGGTCGCTGAACCTTGCACCAAGAGCAAGGACTAGGTCGCTTTCAGTCACGGCCATGTTGCTTGCCTTAGTGCCATGCATACCCACCATGCCAAGGCACAGGGGATCATCATTCGGGAATGCAGAACGGGCCATGAGACTTTCAGTCACAGGAATATCGGCCTTTCTTGCAAACTCAAGCAGGGCATTGGAAGCTTCTGAAATTATGATGCCGCCTCCTGCATAGATGACAGGACGCTTTGAAGCATTGATAATGCCGGCAGCCTTCTGCACATCAGCATCGGAAGGACGTGCTGTAGTGAACACGCGGTGAAGGTTCGAGCAGTTCTTTTCCAGAAGCTTCCTGATTTCACCGGCATCCTTCATCGGCTCGAATTCCACCTCGTTGGAAGTAACTTCCTTGGGAATATCAATCAGGACAGGTCCCGGTCTGCCGCTGCGCGCAATCTCGAATGCCTCGCGGATTGTGTCGGCCAGATCCTCGACACGGCGCACCATAAAGTTATGCTTGGTGATAGGCATGGTAACACCGGTAATGTCAATTTCCTGGAAGGAGTCCTTGCCAAGGAGCGGAGTGGAGACATTGCATGTGATTGCGACGATAGGACTGGAATCCATATATGCAGTTGCAATGCCGGTGACAAGATTTGTTGCACCAGGACCAGAAGTTGCAAAGACAACACCCACCTTACCAGTGGAACGGGCATAACCGTCAGCAGCATGAGCCGCACCCTGTTCATGAGCCGTAAGGATATGGCGTATGCGGTCGGAATTTTTATACAATTCGTCGTAGATATTGAGAATGGCCCCTCCCGGGTAACCAAAGATTGTGTCAACGCCCTGCTCTACAAGACATTCCACAACAACACGTGAACCAGAGATTTTCATTGCGAACTCCTAAAAAGAATGCATAATTTTACTTTTTTTTGTAAATTTATACAAGTGCCGAAGCGTTGCGATTATGGAAATCAATTATATCAAAATGCAAACACAAATTGATTTCCATAGGGCGCCTCAGAGCATCCTCCGCTCCCCCGCACGGCACAATCAGGTATACAGCCCCATGCTCACCGGAGTGACAATCTGCGAAGAGAACGAGATTCCTTCCACAGTGATACCCGGTTTGGTATGCACAAGCTGTATATGGTAAGTACCCTTTTCCAGATGCACATGGGCCGCATTCACCGTAGTGACAATACCCGCAGTGCTCCTGCATTCCATAGAGGCCGCAGGCTGACCGTCAATCATAATATTGCACACAGACTGAGAAAGGTCATCCCCAGCCTTGGAATAAGTGCCGCTCACATTGAACATCGCCGCATGATCCACGCAAAGCCAGGAATTGTCACCGGGAAGGAAAACCTGTCCCTCCGGAACAATCACGGCATTCTCCGGCACACAGCCCCCCTCAGTCCGTGGAGAGAATGAAGCATAGACCTTAAGCGCGCGCAGGGGCCTTCTGCTCACAGGCGCATTGATTACAAAGCGCAGAATCCGCCTGACGCTCTGCTGAAGTTCCCCCACAGTAAGCCGTCCCCTGCCAAGAGACTCATGAAGGTTGTCCCGGTACTGGTTAGCCTCGGCACCGTCATTGTCCACCACCATGTACACATCGTTGCCGGAGCGGATCATCGCCGCAGTATTGCGTATAGTCCCCTCACCACCACGCACACAGTCATTCATCTTGGCCCACCAGTCAGTCATAACAAGGCCGTCATAGCCCCACTCACCGCGCAGGACAGTATTCACAAGGTCATAGTTGGATGCAGCCCAGTGACCGTTCACAGGATTGTAGCTGGTCATAAGAGACCTTACAAAGCCGCTCCTGACCGCAATCTGGAACGGACGCAGATAAATCTCCCTGAGCGCACGCTCCGAGACCACAGCATTGCAGTTGTGGCGCGCAATCTCCTGGTTATTCGCGGCAAAATGCTTGATAGTTCCGCACACACCGGCACGGTCAAGACCTTTCAGCGCAGCGGAAGCCATCAGACCGCTCAGCAGAGGATCCTCGGAATAATACTCAAAATTCCTTCCATTAAGAGGACTGCGGTGGATATTCGTACCCGGCCCTAGCAGAGTGTCAATCTGATGCGAAACCAACTCCTCACCGTCAAACTCATACAGTTCCGCGACAAGCTCCGGGTTCCAGGTACAGGCAAGCTGAGTGCCAATCGGCAGAAGCGATGCTTCCTTGCCAGTATCCATGCGGATACCAGAAGGCCCGTCAGCGCATCCCGCAACAGGAATGCCAAATTCATGCAGGGAATCAGAAAGTCCGCCAAAAGCAGAAGCAATGCCCACCGTCACCTTCTGGCTCATCATGCCCTCGCCGCGCACCATAGTCTCCATCTGTTCAAGACTTAGCTGACCGATAAAAGCGTCAAGCTTGGACTCATCCGCAAGCACATCCGCAAAACGGATTCCCACATCGCCGGTCTGGGGAACAGCCTCCGGAAGCCGTGAACGGATGCGCTTTTCCATATCCACGGCATTAAGCGGAACAGGCTCGTAGTCAACAGCAAAGCGCCGTCCGGCACCAGGCGCCACACCCGCAGCACCGTCAGGCAGAGACCCCGGCTTAATCCTGTCAAAAGCCTCCACAGGAGCCACCGCCTGTTCAAGACGCTCCACCACAATGTCGTCCGCAAGGCTCACACCCTCACCCACAGCAGCGCATGACATACAGTCAGTCCCCAGCAGCACAGAATAATGCCCCTTCTCCAGCACATAGCAGAAAGCATTACCGCTGGCCCCCGAATCATCGTAGGAAGCAAAATCCCCAAGCCTGAAGCTCATGGAAAGGGATTCGCTTTCACCCGGCGCAAGCTCCCGTGACTTTGCAAAAGCCGCAAGCACACGCGAACTCTTACCAAGCCTGCCCTGAGGAGCACCCAGATACACCTGCAGACACTCCTTACCGGAATACTCGGCACCAGTATTCGTGACCCTGGCCTTCACAGTCAGCACAGTGTCCGCCCCCTGCCCACAAGACTCAAGGACAGCATCCTCCACCGCAAACTCAGTGTAGGAAAGTCCAAAGCCAAACGGCCACCTGACCCGCTCAGGCGCAAAAGTCACAAAGTAACGGTAGCCCACATAAATATCCTCGGCATAGACATTCTTGGAGTCCCCGCCAAAATTCCTTGTGGAAGGATAATCATCAATATGTCTGGCAATAGTATCGCTCAAATGTCCGCTCGGGTATGCCACACCGGCAAGAACCCTGGCACATGCCCTGCCCGCTTCCATACCGCCCTGCCACGCGTAGAGCACAGCCTTGATATGTCCCTTGAACTCAGGAGCATAGACCCACTCCATGTCCATGATGTTGGTCACATTCATCACAACCACAACATCCTCGAACACGGAGCAGATTTCCCTAAGGGCGTCCTGCTCATATACACTCAGGTACCAGCTGCCCTTCTCCGCAACATTGTCCTTGTCTTCGCCAGCAGTACGGCTCACAACATAGACCGCCTTGGAGCACCTTGAACGGACATCGGCCACCAGGCCACGTGTCAGAGGCATATCCTTCTGGCTCCACGGTTCACCCGCC
>CAMNHD010000138.1 GCA_946538875.1 uncultured Treponema sp. | reverse complement strand
GTACTATAAATGCAGTCAGGATACAGACTACATCCGCCGTTACCGCGTGTGCAAGGACCTCAAGTGGAAGACTCCTACCGAATACGGCGACATTGACATAACAATAAACCTTTCCAAACCGGAAAAGGATCCCAAGGCAATCGCCGCTGCCCGCAACGCAAAGCAGAGCGGTTACCCTTCATGCCTTCTGTGCAAGGAAAACGTGGGATATGCAGGACGCGTCAACCATGCCGCCCGCCAGACCCACCGCATCATTCCTATCCAGCTGGGAGGAAAGACATGGGGGCTTCAGTATTCACCTTACGTGTACTACAACGAACACTGCATTGTGTTCAGCTACGAGCACACCCCTATGAAAATCAGCCGCGACACCTTCGTGACTCTCTTTGACTTTATCAAGCAGTTCCCGCATTACGTAATCGGCAGCAATGCCGATCTTCCGATTGTAGGTGGCTCAATTCTCACACACAACCATTACCAGGGCGGTAACTACGAATTTGCAATGGCAAAGGCTCCTGTAGAAAAGAGTTTTACTGTTGCAGGATTTGAATCAGTAAGCGCCGGCATTGTAAACTGGCCGATGAGTGTCATCCGTCTGAACGGTAAGGAGTCCGACAAAATCGTGGAACTTGCCTCAAGGATTCTTGACAAGTGGAGGGGCTACACAGACAAGAAAGCCTTTATCTTTGCAGAGACAGACGGCGAAGCTCACAACACAATCACTCCTATAGCACGCATGAGGGACGGAAACTTTGAGCTTGACCTTGTTCTCCGCAACAACATCACCACTGAGGAACATCCGCTTGGTGTGTTCCATCCGCATGCAGAACTCCACCACATCAAAAAGGAAAACATCGGTCTTATAGAAGTCATGGGACTTGCCGTTCTTCCTTCAAGGCTCAAGGCAGAACTTGCGGAGCTGGGAAAGGCCATTGTGGAAAACAAAGACATCTCCGCAGACCCCGTCCTGGCAAAACACGCTGACTGGGTAAAGGGCTTTGTTCCTGCCTATCAGAAAATCGACTCTTCCAATGTCGACCAGATCCTTAGGGACGAAGTCGGCAAAGTATTCGCCCGCGTTCTTGAAGACGCAGGTGTATACAAACACAACGCTGAGGGCAGGGATGCCTTTATGCGGTTTATAAAATCCATTTAATTCCAGGAGCAGAAAAATGTCCCAGTTGCAGATTCCAGCAGGCTACAAGCCTTTGTTGAACGAAAAGGAAACAGAAAACGCGATTGTTCTGGTCAAGAACTTTTTCCAGCTTTCACTTTCCACCCAGTTGAACCTTACCCGCGTAACCGCGCCGCTGTTTGTACAGTCAGGTACCGGTATAAACGATGACCTTAACGGAGTGGAGCGTGCAGTCAGTTTCCCGGTAAAGGACATGGGCGACACCCGCATGGAGATTGTTCACTCACTCGCCAAGTGGAAGCGTCTCAAGGTGACTGAGCTGGGACTTGCACCGGGCTTTGGAATCTACACTGACATGAATGCAATCCGCGCTGACGAGGAACTGGACAACCTGCACTCCCTGTATGTGGATCAGTGGGACTGGGAAATGAGAATCAATCCCGAAGACCGCACCATCATGTACCTCAAGACAATCGTGGAAAAGCTTTACAATACACTCAAGCAGACTGAGTTCTACATCTACGACCGCTACGAAGACATCAAGCCATGTCTTCCTGAAAAAATCACATTCATCTATGCTGACGACCTGCAGCGCGAATTCCCGGGAAAAACTCCAAAGGAACGTGAATACGAAGCCTGCAAAAAATATGGCGCCATCTTCCTGATTGGCATCGGAGGAAAACTTCCTGACGGCTCAATCCACGACGGACGCGCTCCTGACTATGATGACTGGATTACCGAAAGCGGAGACGGTCACAGGGGACTCAACGGAGACCTTATGGTCTGGAACCCTGTTCTCCAGAACGCAATGGAACTTTCCAGCATGGGAATCCGCGTAAGTCCTGAATCCCTTAAGGCACAGCTGGAAGAACGCGGTTGCCCTGAACGCGCAAAGCTTGACTTCCACGCAAAGCTTCTTTCAGGCTCACTCAGCCAGACTCTTGGCGGTGGCATTGGACAATCACGCCTCTGCATGTACTTCCTGCGCAAGGCCCACATCGGAGAAATCCAGGTGAGCACCTGGCCAAAGGACATGGTTGAAAAATGCACACAGGCAGGAATCAACATTCTGTAATCTTATGAAGCAGAACACGGAACAGATAGACATTTCCACCGGCTCGCTTTTGGAACAGCTGCCCACTTTTGCGGAGCGTGGGGTTACGGAATTTTCCCTGCATGACCCGGCGCTTGCAAAAGACCATGACGGTCTTATAAAGGTGCTTAAGGCTGTAAAAAAGCACTGCCCGGATCTGTTCCTTATGCTTCAGATTGATGTGAACGTAATTGACCAGGCGCTTGTCTCTCAACTCCAGGACATCTACTGCTCGCTTGAAATCCCGCTTTGCGGAACTGAGAAAAACGGCACGCTTCTCTTTGACAAAAAACGTTTTGCCTCAAAGATTGCACTTCTGAACAATGCGGGAATCGTCTTCGGTTTCGACATGAACTGGGCTATCCAAAAGGGCGACACTTTCCGCGCATTCCGGGAACGCCTTGACTTTGCCGTAAGCCTCTACCCCAATCACATTGACTTTGCACAGCTAAGTCATGAAAAAGAAAGGCCCATTGCAAAGAATTCCGCAGTATTTTCATCCAAGGACATAGACTTTTCCATGGGCATTGCCTTTGCGTGCAAGACATTCTATTCTGAAGGCCGTGCTGTCCCTTGGTTCAACACGGTGCTGCATGCGCTCAAGATTACGGCAAGCACATTCTTTGCGGACTTTGACGAATGGCAGCAGTGCAACAACTGTTCATTCATCACAGACTTCAACCCCGAGACCACACCACATATAGAGCTGGAAAAGATGCAGCTTCTTTTTCTGACGCAGAAATACCAGGAAAAACATCTTGAGCATCTTTCGGCGGCAGTAAACGACCTTGTCACAATCAACGGAGCATTCAGCAGGCTTGTCTCAGACGGCACAGAATCTGTCATAGAAACTTCTTACAACCCAGACGATCTGCTCTCCCCTCTTTCGATGGACTTGAACTCTTTCTGCGAGCAGGTCACCATGGAGCCGTGCAGGGTTAAAATCTTTGCCGCAGATGACGCACCGGACTACCGTATAATCGGCTGAAACTTTCTTGTTTAAAGTTTCCACGCACTGAATTTTCATGAAAATAAATTTCTTAGATATAATGCCAAAGTGTCTGCATTTTGTCAAAATTGATTTCCATGCAGAATTTTCAATTGAAATTTTTATTTTTTTATGATATAATTCAATTATGGCTAAACCTAAGACAGACTTTTCTGTAAACCAAAAAATTGTATACCCAAGTCAGGGTGTTGGTAAAATTACTGAAATCTTCAAGAAAGAATTTCAGGGCGAAGATGTGTACTACTACCGGATTTATCTGGAAGTGTCGGACATGTATGTCATGGTTCCCGTATCCAAGGTACAGGGGCTTGGCATAAGGGCAATCGTCTCTGCCGAACATGCTCAGAAGGCGCTTGAAATGATAAGCGAAAACTTTGAGCCTGCAACATCGGATTGGAAGCTCCGTTACCAGACAAACCTTGACCTTCTTAAAAAAGGCACAATCGAGGACATCGTGTCAATCGTGCGCGGTTCATACCATCGTTCCAAGGTTAAGGAACTGCCTATCCAGGAACGCAAGCTCTTTGATAACGCAAAGCGTCTTCTGGAAGACGAAATCGCCGAGGCAATGGGTATAAGCCTTAAAGAAGTGGAGGCAATGCTCCACGCCAAGCTTGAACCACTTGGACTGCGCACTGAAAAGAAATCCCTCAATCCTGATGATGAAGACGAGGAAGAGGATGAGTTCGCAGACGAGCTTGATGATGAAGAAAAAGATTCAGACTCTGGAGATGATTCAGACGATGAAGATGATGATGACGGTGACATGGACGACGGAGACGACGACGAATAGTCTTTGACCATGACTTATCTGATTCTGTTGGCCGCTGGTTCTTCCACAAGAATGGGCGGCGGTAAAAAAAAAGAACTTCTTCCTTTACAAGGCGGGACGGTGCTTTCACAGGCGGCGGAGAATTTTCTAACCGCCGCCCGCTTTGATCGAATTATAATCACTACACCGCAGAATTCCACCGATGCAGACACCAGGACAATCAGCGCTGCCCTTTTTGCGGGAGGCAGAACAAAAGCACTGCTTGGGCAGACTCCTGTTTTTTTTGTAAAGGGCGGCTCAAGCAGGCAGGAATCTGTCCACAAAGCCCTGGAATTCCTTGCCACGGAAACAGATGATTCCAATCAGAAAGGCATTGTGTTGATTCACGATGCGGCCCGTCCTTATGCATCTCCCCAACTAATCAAGAGAGTTCTGGACAAAGCGCAGGAATGTGGAGCCGCCGTACCTGTCATACCCGCAGTGGACACCCAGAAACTGCTCTCGGCAGACGGTACAATCAGAGAGCATCTTATCCGCAGGAACATAGGTGCCGTACAGACACCACAGGGCTTTATTCTAGGCGAAATACTTCTATGCCACAGAAAAGCCTCGGAGTCGGCAACAGAATACACAGACGACAGCGAACTTTACGATGCCTTTCCTGAACTTACCGGAGCAAAAAAAGTTCACACGGTTGAGGGTGAAGTCTCCAACAAGAAAATCACATATAAAAGTGACATACAGGCACAAAAATCAGAAGGGCACAAAAAAATGATCCGCATTGGGTTCGGCACAGACCTGCACAAACTGGTACACGGCAGGGATTTTATGCTTGGCGGTGTCAAGATTCCAGCAGCCAAGGGAGAAGAGGCACATTCAGACGGAGACGTGCTTTTACACGCAATTACAGACGCACTTCTTGGAGCCAGCGCATTGGGAGACATAGGTTCTTATTTTCCGCCGGAAGATTCACAATGGAAGGACGCCGACTCAAAAATGCTTCTTTCCAAAGTGTGGGTGGATGTAAAACAGGAAGGCTGGTCACTCGTCAACATGGACTGTGTTGTTGAATTTGAAAAGCCTAAATTTCTTCCGTGGAGAGAGGAAGTCATAAAGTCAATTGCAAAGACCCTTGACGTTCAGCCTTCACAGATTTTTGTCAAGGAAAAGACCAACGAAAAACTGGATGCAGTA
>CAMNHD010000137.1 GCA_946538875.1 uncultured Treponema sp. | reverse complement strand
ATTGCCTGGTCGTACTTGCCGCTGTCAATCAGTGTGCGTATCTGCTCAAGCTTACCCTGGCGAGCCTTCTTTGCGGCTTCTGCAGCTGCCTGATCCTTCTTGGACTGGGCTTCATCCTTAAGGGACTTGGCTTCTCCGTCATCAGGGTTAGACTTAAGCAGGGCATTTGCCTGAGAGATTGCCTGGTCATACTTACCGTCGTCGATAAGCTTGCGTATCTGCTCAATCTTGTCCTTGCGGGCCTTTTCCG
Organism: uncultured Treponema sp.; assembly: GCA_946538875.1. The sequence goes on along the minus strand of CAMNHD010000137.1, from coordinate 4,967 downwards.
CCGCCTCGCGTGCAGCCTGCTCCTTCTTTGACTGAGCCTCATCCTTAAGCGACTGGGCATCCTTGTCATCAGGATTTTCCTTGAGCATTGCATTTGCCTGTGAGATTGCCTGGTCATACTTACCCTGGTCAATCAAGTCCTGAATCTGCCTGACCTTCTCATCATGGGCGCGCTTGGCCTCTTCCTCGGCCTTCTTCTGCTTTGCCTCTTCAAGAAGCTTCTTTGCATCCTCGTCATCAGGATATTCGCTGAGATATGTCTCCAAGTCGGAAATTGCCTGGTCATAGTTTCCCTGGTCAATGTCAGCGCGTGCCTTCCGGGTCACCACAGACTTTTTAGCCTTTGCAAGCCACTCGTTCACCTCGTCAACATGCTTCTGTGCCAGATCGGCGGATTCCTGGTACTTGCCCTGCTCGTACAAGGCCTTAATCTGCACCAGTTTTTCCTCCTCAACCGTTTTAACCTCTTCCACCACTTTTTCTTCCGGCACATCCTCCTTTTTTGTGGACGCACATGAAGCAAAGAGACCAATGCCGAGCATTATGCCTGCGGTAAAAATCATAAAACTCTTTTTCATTTCCTTCTCCATATATCAGACAATTATTTAAATACCTAATAACTGCGGGTTTCTCAGAAATACAAATTTCTAAAATACCCTATGCTTTAATATTGTAACACATTGATAAAACCCTTGCAAGAAGATATAATCTATTTTATGAAATACGGAATCATCAGGGCAGCATGCGCAAGCCCTTCATTATCAGTGGCAGACTGCAGGTACAATGCAGAACAGATTGTAAAGACCGTGGAAGAAGCACATAACGCACACGTCCAGGTTCTTGTCTTCCCTGAACTCAGCCTTACCGGCTACACCTGCGGCGACCTCTTCCTTCAGCAGACACTCCAGCAGTCAGCCCTGGAAGCTCTTCTTGAAACCGCAAAGAAAACAGAGCATCTAAATGTGCTTTTTGCCGTGGGTCTTCCGTTCAGGCTCTACGACGCCCTGTACAACTGCGCCGCATGGCTTCACAAGGGAAAGATTGTGGCCATTGTGCCAAAGATGAACATTCCGAACTACAGTGAGTTCTACGAGCGCCGTTACTTCACCCCCGCAACATCAAAGCTCAACGAACTCATAAAAATCAACAATGACTACGATGACATTCCGTTCGGCACAACCCAGCTGATCGAGCACAATGACGACCCTTCAATCAAAATCGCGACGGAAATCTGCGAAGACCTGTGGGTACCGCTTTCGCCGTCAACACAGCATGCCCTTTGCGGTGCCACCATAATCGCAAACCTGAGCGCCTCCAACGAAGTCGTCGGCAAAGCCGCCTACCGCAGGAACCTTGTAAGCGCGCAGTCAGCCAAGAACATCTGCGCCTACCTTTATGCAGATGCAGGCCATGACGAAAGCACAAGCGACATGGTCTTCGGCGGACACAACATCATCGCGGCGAACGGAACCGTACTTGCGGAAAGCGGACTCTTTTCCCCGGAATCAAGACTTACAGTAACAGACATAGACCTTGAGCTGCTCACGCAGGAACGGCTCAGAACCACATCATTCAAGGCATGTGCAGAAGAAATGCTCAGCACAGCCGGCTCCGACTACCACGTGGAGCATATAGACCTTGGCGACAACGTATTTGCCTCAGAACCGGAAAAGTCAAGCATAGGATTCAGCAACGGCAGCTCAGCCCACAGTTCAGGAGCAGACGCCAAGCTTATTTTGCCGCTCGCACAGCACCCGTTTGTACCGAGTGACACCAGTGCACGCAGCACAAGATGCCGGCAGGTTGTGGAAATGCAGGCAGAAGGACTTGCCAGGCGTCTGCGCCACACACACATCAAAAGTGCGGTAATCGGTCTGAGCGGAGGTCTCGACTCCACCCTGGCACTTCTTGTCACAGCCCTAGCCTTTGACAAGTGCTCCCTTCCGCGTTCAGGGATAAGCGCAATAACAATGCCCTGCTTCGGCACCACAAACCGCACCTATACCAACGCATGCAGCCTGGCCAAAAGCCTTGGCGCAACACTAAGCGAAATAGACATCAAAAAAGCCGTCATGCAGCACTTTGCAGACATCGGGCAGAACCCTGAAAAACACGACGTCACTTACGAAAACAGTCAGGCACGCGAACGCACACAGATTCTCATGGACTGGGCCAACAAGACAAACGGTCTGGTCATAGGAACCGGGGACCTCAGCGAACTGGCCCTGGGCTGGTGCACGTACAACGGCGACCACATGAGCATGTACGGGGTCAACGCCTCCATACCAAAGACGCTCGTCCGCTACCTGGTCTCCTATTTTGCAGACAAGGCAGTGGCAGACGGAGAAAAAAGCCTTGGCGCAGTGCTCAAAGATATACTGGACACTCCGGTAAGCCCGGAACTGCTCCCGCCGACCCACGGCAGCCAGGGTGACACAATCAGCCAGAAGACCGAAGAACTTGTCGGGCCATACGAACTTCACGATTTCTTTCTATATTATATGCTCCGCCGTGGCTACACCCCAAAGAAGATTTACTTCCTTGCATGCCAGGCACACGCAGAAACTTATGGCAAGGACGTAATACTCAAATGGCTCAAAGTCTTCTACAGAAGATTCTTTACCCAGCAGTTCAAGCGCAATTGTATGCCAGACGGCGCAAAAGTCGGTACAGTCAGCCTTTCACCCCGCGGCGACTGGAGAATGCCATCAGACGCAAGCGCTTCGCTATGGCTTGATGAGCTTGATTCAATCAGGGAGAACGACTAGAAATGGCACTGTCCTACCAGCACGAGTACCACGCCGGAAACCATGCAGACCTGCTTAAGCACACCTGCCTCTGCGCCATCCTGACAAGCCTTGCAGCAAAGGACAAACCGTTCACAGTGATAGACACACATGCAAGTGCCGGACTATTCAACCTGAACGACGGGCGCCTCTTAAAGACCGGAGAGGCGGCGGCCGGCATCCAGAAAGTCTTTGCACTGCTCCAGGACGGAAACAGACAGGTCATGGACTCCATGCCGGAGGCAGTAAGGGACTACATACAGGCCGAAACTCCCTACCTTGAACAGGGGAAATATGCCGGTAGCCCTGAACTGGAACGCCTTTTTGCACGGAAAGGGGACCATATCCACCTGACCGAGAAGCACCCCCAGGCCTACGCCTCCCTGCTGGACAACTGCTCAAGACCTTCAGAGGCAAAACTGAGCATATATCAGGAAGACGCCTACAAAAAACTACGCGCGCTCGTTCCTCCCCAGGTAAAGCGCGGCCTTATCCTGATAGACCCAAGCTATGAAGACGAGTCCGACTGGCAACAGGTAAGGCAGGCAGTAGAGGAAGCACACAGAAAGTGGAACACGGCAGTCATCGCCCTTTGGTATCCCCTTCTCCAGCGCCGCAGGAACCTGAACGCACAGCTACTTTCAGGCCTTGAAAACTTTGTGAAAATGCAGCTGCTCCCCAAAGAGACAGTCCGCATAGAGCTGGCTCTCCACGACCCACAGTCACTTCCCCCGGAACTACAGTCCGAACAGGGAAGCCACCTTTACGGAAGCGGCATGTTCATAATAAACCCGCCCTGGCAGCTTTCCACAAAAATGCAGCAGGCCGTGGAGTGGTACAGGAGGGTGCTTGCATAAACCAGCGTATTCCAGCAAGATCCAAGCCTTTCCACAAAACCATCCCCCACACTAGACTAAATCCGTAAATTAGTCTATAATTTCTAAAATGACGCTTAAACTCAGCGTTAAGGAGTAAGATATGAACAAGAAATTTCTTGGAATTTTTGCAGCCCTTCTGGTTGCAGGTTCAGCTTCAGGAGCATTTGCTTCAGCAGCACTTGGACTCCAGGGCGGTTACACTGTCAATCACGGTGTAGGCGGAGCAGTAACATTCAAAGTGTCAGAAGCTCCATGCGTCTTTGCAGTTGACGGCTACTGGTGGAACTCAGACTTTGGACTTGGTCTCACCGCTGACTGGTGGATTCAGAACCCACGCCTGGCAAGCATCCTCCACTACTATTACGGTCCGGGACTTGCAGTAGGAATCGATATTAACGGCAACCAGCTCCACGACCTTTACGTAGCCGGACGCCTGGTCGCAGGTCTGAACATCTTTGTAATCGATCCGCTTGAACTTTATCTCCAGGTTGCATTCCAGCCTGGTGTTCAGATTGGATTCAACGGAGCAGGCACAGGATTCTACTGGGGTGTTCCAATCAACTTCGGTTTCAGATTCTGGTTCTAATCCATAATCCGCAAGACAAAAAAGGAGACTTCAAAACAGAAGCCTCCTTTTTTTATCCAATCACAAACACTCGCCGCATGGCACAAAGCTGCAGTGCTGCACGGCATTACCAACCGCAGGAATAAAAGCCAAACCAGTTTTCACAAAAGCAAGCCCGAACAATCATTCCATACTGGAATCACACTTCTGCTTCCGTCCTGCAGCACGCACCATAGCAAAGCCCACAGTAATCACAAGCGGAAGAACCAGAAACAGAAAGTAATAATTCATCTTCATAGCAAATCCAGGGACACATGGCAGGTACCAGAAGAACAGCCTCACAAGCACAAGGCCAGCCGCCGCAAGGCCAAGATGAACCCCAAGCCTCACCGGAGTCACACTCAGGGCATATCTGCGCCTCCACCAGACAGGAAGAAGTCCCAGTCCCAGTCCAAGCCAGTAAATCCACCCCATGCTTGCCGCAATCTCCCCGTCCGAAACGAACCCAGGGCCAAACAGGACAAACGCAAGGTCAAAAGTACCAAATACAATAAGCGAGCATGAGAACAAAATCCCGAACCTTATACGCGAGACGCCCATGCACACCTTGGCCAGCAGAATGAGAAAGAGCAGGATATACACAAGAGCGCCCCAACCATGACCCAGAAGCGTGCACAGCGAGCCCACAGAAAGCATATCCCACAGAAAGTATGAAAGACAGAACATAAGACCAGAGAGG
>CAMNHD010000136.1 GCA_946538875.1 uncultured Treponema sp. | reverse complement strand
GAAACAAATTCATAGTGCCAGTGAAAGGCCGCTTTTGTGTCTGCATTCTGCTAAAACTGTTTATCATGAAAGTCCTATAGAAAATCCTTCAGCTCCGAGAGCGATCTGCAGACCTTATGGATTTTTGGCAGAAGTTCCTGTGTGGGTTCAATCTGATCCACAACCATGACGGGACTGAGCCCTGCAGCATAGGCTGAAAGTATGCCGTTGGGGCTGTCTTCCACCGCCGCGCATCTGTCCGGACTAATGCCGATTGAATCACAGGCTTTGCGGTAAATCTCAGGATCAGGCTTTGAGTGGGTGACCATATCCCCGCAGGTGACTGTCTTGAAGAAGTGGAACAGTCCTGCCTGGTTAAGTTCCCGTGTTACGGTGTCAGTGCGGGTTGAAGAGGCTAGGGCCAGCGTGTATCCCCTTTGAGTCAGATATTCAAGAATCTCCCTGGCATAAGGCATAAGCGGTAGCCCGGTCGCGTCAACATATTCATGGAAAAGCGCGGAGCAGCGTTCACGGAACTCCTTGGCGGGGAAATCCTTTCCGTATTTGTTTTTAAGGTAGACCCACTGGTCTGGTCTTGCGCATCCTGTGCAGTCACGCACAGCGGTTTCAACATCGTCTATTTTGTATTCAATTGCCGCCTTGCGCCACATGATGCGGGTTATCCGTTCACTGTCAAAGAGTACGCCGTCCATGTCAAAGACAAGTGCGTCAAAGCGGGGCTGTGTTTCTGTCATAGTCATTGCAATGTTATAGCATTTTGAGAAAATACTTGCAATCTGCGGGAATAGTCAAAATTGGTTTCTGTGAAAATACAATTGAAAATCTTGCCAATACTGGGGAGTGGTGGTAAAATTGTAGGGATAGGTGTTTTAGAGTATGAACGAAAATATAAGAATTATAAGCATATCCTTTCTCTTTTTTCTTTCGGCGTTTTGTTTTATGGTGTGCATTTTTCTACAGTCCGGGCATAAACTTAAGCAGAACGGTCAGCGCACTCTGATCTTTATAGAGGCCCTGACCGGATTCCTTCTGCTCTTTGACGCACTGGCGTATCTTTACCGGGGAAACACAAGCCTGACCGGTTACTATATGGTCAGGATAAGCAATTTTTTGGTCTTTGTCTGCAATTACACTTTGGCCGTATTCTTCTGCTTTTATGTGTGCGAGTTTATAAAGCATTCCCGTCTGAGCTTTTCTCTTCTGTGTAAACCGGTTTCTTCTGTAAGGAGCGGTATTCCTGTACAGCTTTACATTGTCCTGTTCTTGTGTGCCGGCAGTATTGTCCTTACCGTGGTAAGCCAGTTTACCAATCTGTTCTACTATTTTGACGAGCAGAATCTTTACCGCAGAAGCGCCATGTATCCGCTTGGAGTTGCCCTTGGACTGCTGCCGGGACTGATAACCCTCACGATGTTTCTGCAGAACAGGAACAAGCTGGCCACGAATATCTTTATCTCCCTATCCATTTACTTTATGCTTCCACTGATTGGAGTTGTGCTGATTCTGTTTTCATACGGACTGCCCTGGATAAACATAGGATTCGGGCTTGGGGCAATACATCTTTTCCTGTCTTCAGTCAAGCTTATGGAGCTTGAGTTCTATGCGGGAAGAACCGAGGTTTTCAGCCCGAGTTATAATGTTTCCCAAAAGGTTGCCGTGACGCAGAAAAAGCTTGTGAGGAGCCATGTGTGGCAGACTCTTTCGGCAGTCCTTGGCGGTATAATCATTGTCTTTGTCATTGTCTCCATTACAGGCATCGCTCTGCCAGAGAAAAAACTTACCATTGAAAAGCCTCTTGTTAAAAACGATACTTCAAAGGCGGTATGCGTGACTTTTACACGGAATGCAGAAAAGCACTGGAACGAGGAGGGGGACACTGGCCGGGAAGGCGCCCAGTATGACGGAGTTATATTCAACAACATGGGCAGTGTGATTATAACCGACTGGAGTTTCTTAATTGCCATACCGGAAGACTGTTCGATTGATCCGGGACCGTGGAACGGAGCATTTTCCATTTCAGATGGTCATCTGTCTGTAAAGAAGCCTCAGGAAGGCGACGTGGAGAATATTCACGGAAGCGATTTTTATGCCGTGACTCCGCTAAAGACTCTGGGCTTCGGCTGCATCATGTATGCACCTGCGGGATACGATCCGCTTGAGCAGATGATTTTCTTCCGGTATTCAAGCATATTCAAGCCGCTGTCAAACATTTTCTTTGATATCCTGCTTGTGGTGCTCTGCATACTGTTTGTCATCTCCACGACAATCATGCTGTTTGCCGGAAAACTTGTAAGGGTGGAGGAGGAAAACAAAAAGCTTGAGGCCACTGTCAAGGAGCGCACAAAGGAACTTGAGGAGGAAAAGAACCGCTCTGAAAGCCTGCTCCTTAACATTCTGCCCAAGGAGATTGCTGAAGAGCTGACGGCCCACCCTGACCACACCATAGCAAAGGAATATCCGAATGTGACTGTGCTGTTCACCGATATCGTGGGCTTTACAAAGATGAGCGGCTCCATGAGTGCAGAGGAAGTTGTTACCATGCTGAACAAGATGTTCTCTATGTTCGACGACAGGGCAAAAAACGAGGGTATTGAAAAAATCAAGACTATAGGGGATGCGTACATGGCGGCCACCGGTCTGACAGAAGAAAGGCACAATGACGGTGCGGAGAGAATGCTTTCCTTTGCCGCGGGACTTTTGGAAGATGTGCGCGTGTTCAACGAAACTTCGCCAATCAAGATGCAGATAAGGCTTGGTGTGAACTCAGGTCCACTTGTAGCGGGTGTAATAGGAAAGACTAAATTCATCTACGATATCTGGGGTGACACCGTTAACGTTGCAAGCCGTATGGAAAGCACAGGCATTCCTATGCGGATTCATGTGACGGAATCTGTAAAGGCCCAGACTTCCATGTCTTTCCCCTACAGCGAGACTGCTGAGCTTGAAGTGAAGGGTAAGGGCATGATGAAGACCTATTACCTTTGATTCCCTGCCTGCAGATACTATTGTGTTCCTTGGTAAAAGGGCGGCCCACACGCCTACGCCCGATGCGCAGGGCGCGCAGCGTTCCCGCCCCGGCGGGAATGAAACCCGGAGCAGCGGGGATCTTGCCATGAATTATCTCTGCGGATTACGCTGGTCAGATATGTCTTGACTGTGCAGTGCCGTTCAATTTCCGAAAAATTGACACCTTTCAGAAAATCAGGTATCTTTTAAATTAGTGGCAATTATAGGAAAATAAAACTGATGGGATGCAAGGGTAACTTTAAGATTTTCAGGACTTCTCACGAACGGCTTTCCAGGCGTCTGGTTGCAATCTACAGTCTTATTACGATTGTGCCGATTCTGCTGCTGTTTATCTGCATTGCTTTTTTGATGCGTACTCAGTCCGTGCATGGGCTGGAGAACCTGTGCAAGGTTGAGGTTACTGAAAATGTCTCCAAGATTGAAAAGAATCTTGAGTCCTATGACCTTATCCACAAGATGATCGAGGCTAATTCCGAACTTACTCTTTTTCTGACTAAACCTGAGGGCATCAACGAGGGGGAAATCATCAGAACTGTGATGGACGAGACTCTTGTGCTTGAGCGTATCCTTTCTGTTGAGCCGGAACTTTACGGAATCAGGGTTTTTGCGGACAATCCGAATGTGCCTGAGCGTTTTCCGATTTTTCTGAGTTCCTCACGCACTGACCTGTCGAGCCTTTCTTCATGGGAATGGAACTATACAGCGGATTTTATGGGCAAGATGGAGATGCAGAAGGAGCTTTCCCTCTGTTCCACCAGGCGGCTGCGGAACGGTAAGCGCGAGATTGGATGGGTTCAGGTCTCCATGCGCATGCAGGACTTCTTTCCTTTTTTGTATTCCGACTTTGACCGCTTTCAGAGCGACTATGTGTTTTCAATCGACAAGGATACGGGGACTCTTGTGCCTGTGAGCAATCCTGTGATTGCAGAGAATAATCCTGGGCTCAGCGACAACCAGCTTGCGTATTTTTCCGAGCGCTTTGCATTCAACGGTCTGGATGAAAAGCCTGTGCAAATACGCAACGGTATTTCCAATCTGATTGTTGCCTACAAATATCTGCCAAGGCTTGGCATTGTGGTGGCGCATTCCTGCAACACTGCCATGAACCAGCATACTGTTGCCCTGATTGTGAGCCTGACGCTCTTTGGCCTGATTATTTCGGTATTTATTTTCTATAATATCATCGACTCCATCACTTCCCGGCAGCTCAAGGGTATTGATTCCCTTATGCGTGGTATGAAGGAAGTGAGGGCCGGTAACCTTGATGTTGTGCTTCCTGTGACCAACCAGGGCGATGTGGGTGAAAGTCAGCAGACGTTCAATTCCATGACCAAGCAGCTCAGAAACCAGATAGAACAGATAAGGAATGAGCAGCAGCTTATCACTGACACGGAGATGAAGGCTCTGCAGAATCAGATCAATGCGCACTTTCTTTACAATGTGCTTGAGACTATCCACATGCAGGCTGTGCTTTCCAACGACAATGATGTGGCGGAAAGCATCCTCCTGCTGGGCAAGATGATGCGTTACTGTCTGCGCTGGCGTGTGCATACTGTGACTCTTGAGCAGGAGATTGAGTACATCTACTCTTATGTGCACATGCTCAACATCCGTAATGATTATCAGATTCTTCTGGATGTGGACGTGGATTCCAGGTTCATGCCTTTTGTGATTCCAAAGATGATTCTGCAGCCGTTCATTGAAAATTCCTTTGTCCATGCCATTGAGCCTGTGGCCCAGGATTCGGCGGTGAGAATCTTTGTGCAGGAGGATTTGCCGCGTGCCCGGCTCTGGCTCTGTGTGCAGGACTTTGTGGGCGGTATGTCCCGTCAGAAGGTCAACGAGATAACTTCTTATCTGATGGATGATGAATATGAACGGGAGACTACGGGCAGTATTGGAATCAAGAATATTCAGCAGAGGCTTGTCATGTTCTATGGCAAGACTTTCAGGGTGGAAGTTCAGTCGGAGCTTGGCAGGGGGACTCTGATCAGGATTCCGCTTCCGATTGACGGAGGTGGACCTCAGCCTGGTTCCGCCGCACCCCGGAGCAGCACTGTACCGCAGACCGCCGCCGCACCGCAGACCGACACCGCACCGCAGACCGACACCGCACCGCAGACTGCAACCGTACCGCAGACCGCCACCACACCCCGGACCGACACCGCACCGCAGACCGCCACTGCACCGCAGACAGACACCGCACCCCGGAGCAGCA
>CAMNHD010000135.1 GCA_946538875.1 uncultured Treponema sp. | reverse complement strand
CCGAGATCTACACTCTTTCCCTACACGACGCTCTTCCGATCTAGCTGTCCTTGCCGCCCACCATCTGAGGAACAGTGTATGAACCGAAGATAGGTATGAACGTAAAGATAAGTGCGCTTATAATGCCGCTCCTGATACCCGGGATGAGAACCTTGAGCATTGACTGCATCTTTGTTGCCCCAAGGTCGCGGGCAGCCTCCAGCAGACTAAAGTCAAAGCGGTCCACTGCGGTAAAGATAGGCAGTATGGCGTAAGGCAGATACATATAGATGCTGACCAGAATGATAGCTCCCTGGGTGAACATGAACTTGTGCGGCGTGAACACGGCATCCCTGGCTCCAATTCCCATGGTATGCCCAATGTTCCAGAAGAAGTGCAGCAGATTGTTCAGAAGTCCGTTGTCCCCAAGAATATTTATCCACGCAAAGATGCGGATCAGACTGTTTGTCAGGAAGGGAACGATGACAAGGATAAGGAAAAGCGTCTGGTGACGGCTTCTTGCCATGGCATAGCCGCATGGAATCGCAAGCAGTATCGACACAACAGCCGAGATTGACGAAATCCACAGAGTGCGCATGAAAATCTTGAAGTAGGCCGGCGTAAGCATCTGCTGGTATGCCTTGAGCGAGAACTTGGGCTCAACGCCGCCAAGATAGTCGCGCTTCATGAATGAGTAAGCCACAATTATGCCGATAGGCACAATAAAGAACAGAGTGAACCAGATACCCATAGGCCATGAGTAGAAGGGACCGGGGTTAGCCTTGTGGAACTTAGCATCGTTAGCCTTGGCCGCCAGTCTTAAGCTAGGACTTTTGTGTGTCATTTGTTGATGTCCTCTACAATATAACCGTCTTCCGCGGCCCATGAGATGTAGACCGTGTCCTTCCAACCGATTTCCGGACCGTCATCCAGATAGTTGGTATGCTGCTTGAACACCTTGACAATTGTTCCGTTTTCAAGACGCACATAGAACTTGGACTGGAAACCAGTGTACACAGGCTCTTCGACAATACCCTTGAACACGTTGATGTCCTTGCGGCCGTTTATCTTAGGCTCTTCAGTGGTGATGCGTATCTTTTCAGGACGGATTGTGAATGCAACCTTCTGCCCCTCGTCAGTGTGCTCGTAGTCGGTTACAAGAATATTCTTGTCCTCTTCACGGGTGGCGGCAGTCTCGCCGGTAAGCTGGGCCTGCATACCAAGGGCCGGTGTGTTCAGTGTCACCATGAATTCATCTTCGCCGGAAGCTGAGCGGTAATTATTGCACTGGACCACGGAAGACTCAAAGAGGTTTGTCTCTCCGATAAACTGAGCCACAAACTGAGTCGCAGGGCTTTCGTAAATCTCAAACGGAGTGCCCACCTGGAGAACATGCCCCTGGTTCATGACGGCAATGCGGTCGCTTACAGCAAGGGCTTCGCTCTGGTCGTGGGTAACATATATAAAAGTGATGCCAATCTTGTCGTGAAGATTGTCCAGGTCAATCAAAAGACTTGAGCGCAGCTTTGCGTCAAGGGCAGAAAGCGGCTCGTCCAGGAGGAGAACCTTAGGCTCGTTGATAAGGGCACGGGCAATGGCAACACGCTGTCTCTGGCCGCCGGAAAGCTGGTTAGGCTTCTTGTGCATGTGCTGGTCAAGCTGGACCAGATGCAGATAGTGGCGCACCTTTTCGTCGATAAGCTTTTTGTCCAGCTTCCTGAGACGAAGAGGAAACGCTACATTCTCATAGACAGAGAGGTGGGGAAAAAGAGCATAGTTCTGGAAAACTGTGTTGCTTTCACGCTTGTTCGGAGGCAGGGGTACCACGTTTTTATCATCAAAAAGTACCGCTCCTTCGTCCGGAAATTCAAAGCCTGCAATAATGCGGAGCAAAGTGGTTTTTCCACAGCCTGATGGTCCAAGAAGGGAGAAGAATTCGCCCTGCTTAATCGTGATATTAATGTCATCAAGCGCATGGAATGATCCAAAATGCTTAGACACGTGGTCAATAGAAACTGTACTTCCGTTCACTGTAGGTACAACTCCTGCTAAAAATGTAATGTTAAGTAATATTCAACAAATGGAGAAAATTACTCTTAATTGTACTTTCCCGATATTTGCCCCCGTTGTCAATATGTTACAGCCTTTTTTTATTCTTTTTTTCATATGAACCGCAGGTATAGGTTTACAAGTGTTTTGTGGCTCCAACCGGGGTACTCCGGAACCCCTTCACCCGCTTTCCGGCACTACGCTCCCGCTCCGGCCTGCCATGCGGCAGTCTGTCCGCCTGCGGCGTCCATGCCTCCAATCGGCGGTAGGCTGTATCCGTTTTTCCCTCCTGGAAAAATGGAACCCACGCAAACCCGGTACGCGGCAGGAAAAACAATTCACTTCCCAAAGAGGGGCATTATCGCTATAATCTGTGCATGAACCAGTATTTGTTTAGACAGGCGCTTAAGATTACCACCCCTGTCTTCTTCGGCTACATTGCCATCGGGATTCCTTTTGGGCTTATGATTGTGAACGCGGGTTATCCGTGGTGGATTGCTCCACTGATGAGTCTGACCATGTATGCAGGCGCGGGGCAGTATATCGCTGTAGGGCTTTTTGCCGCCGGAGCACCACTGCTGCAGATTCTGGTGACAGAACTTTTTGTGAACATACGCCACATTGTCTACGGCCTTTCGCTGATTTCCAAATTCAAGAATACCGGAAAGTGGAAGCCTTATCTGATTTTTGCCCTGACAGACGAGACCTATGCTCTCCTGACCGGCTGTGATTTGCCCAAGAATGCCGAACCTGGTCCCTTTTTTGGAACAATTGCGCTCCTGGACCAGTTTTACTGGATTCTGGGAAGCGTGATAGGTGCGGCCGCATACAGTGTCCTGGAACACTACAATCTTGCCCAGTATCTCAAGGGCGTCGACTTTGCGCTCACGGCACTCTTTGTCGTCATCCTGATTGACCAGATAAAGAAATCCCGGGATTTTGTCCCGCCGCTCATCGGTATCCTTACGGGGCTGACAGCAGTTATTCTCAGCAGGTTCGGGGTGATTCCCTCCTCCAACATTATTCTGGTTGCGATAGTTCTCGCAGTTGCAGCCATAATCATGGTCAGGGGAAGACGTTTTGTCCTGGCGGAGAAGGCCGGGAACGGTCCTCAAAAAACAGACAGCCGTTTGACAAAAGCGGAGGAGGCAGACTGTGAGTGACTCTTTGACCCTGACCATGGCAATGACAGCAAGCCTGTGTGCGGCCCTTGTCATATTCCTTGAAAGACTTTTTCCCTTTGCACTCTTCAGCAGGAGGGAGCCGCCGCCGCTCATACGCTTCATAGAAAAATACATACCTTCCATGGTGATTGCAATGCTTATTGTCTACAGCCTTAAGGACTTGAGTTTTGCCGCAGCACCATACGGAGCGCCTTATTTCCTGGCGGTTGCGGTCTGTGTTGTGCTTCACCTGCTTCTTAAGAACCCCATGGTGAGCATCTTCGGCAGCACTATAGCATTCATGGTGCTTTCCCATCTGATGTAAGAGTGCAGTGCATTAGTGCAATGCACTAGTGCACTGCACGAGTGCACGGCACTGGCGCAAAGTCCTCCCGTCAATGTGGAATCTTTGTGGAATCTGCTTAAAACGCACTTCTCCAAGTTGAAAACTATTTTTCTGCGTTCTAAACTTTAGTCAAGCAGAAATATGTTCACCTTGGAGGATTTATGAAAATTGAAAGATTATCTTTGTTAGTTGTAGCAATATTCTGTGCAGGCTGTATGGTAAGCTACACTGGTCAGGGCGTTTCAACCAAAAAATCAGGCACTTCATCAGGTTCCGTATCCGGTGACAGCAGCATTGTAAGCGAGGCATCAGGCAAGTCGCTTGTCTCAAGCCAGGATATCTATCTGGATTTGTCCGGCTCAAGGGTTTCCCTTGATTGCTCGGAGTGGACAGATATCACTGTTGATTCTCTGGAGCTGAGTCTTGAGTCCGGTACTGCAAAAGTAAAGTTCACGGAAGAGGACGACGGAAGCAGCACTGGACTTATCAAGCTGAACCTTGGTTCTGTAGGTGCGTCCACATCAGTGCATCTGAGCGGAACCATGACGTCTGGCGGCGTAAAGATTCAGACAAATCCCGACTATGAGACAGGAGTGTATCTTGAGGAAGTCAATATAACTTCTTCCTCGTACCCATGTATTGATATCACCAAGGGCGGGGCGGCAAGTGTTTTCATTGCCGACGGAACATCGAACGTCCTTAAGGACGGGCGCTCCTATGGTACTGGTTACGGCGAGGAGTATGCCACAACATCGCTCAAGACCTACACTGATGATGAGGGCAACACCCAGTACTGCACCAAGGTGGCCTCTGCGGTAAGTCCGGGAAGCGATTCAAAGGGAACCCTCTACTGCAAAGGCGGCATGACTATAAGCGGAAGCGGTACCCTGACTGTGACCCAGGCTTACAAGAACTGCATTGCAAGCAAGGGGTACTTGAAAATCCAGGACGGAATCTATGTTCTTACTTCAACTGGAAAAAGCGGTCTGGTTGGTGACCAGGGTGTCATAATCGACGGCGGAAGCATTACATACACAGGAACTGGTGCAGTTTCGGCAAGTGCACTCAGAAAGGCAACTGCCATAAAGACAGACGAAGATGATTATCCTACCAGTTGCGTCAAAGTGAACGGCGGTACGGTCAATGCGACAGTCTACAACGGAAAAGGGATAGCCGCCCCATACGTGGAGATTAACGGAGGCACCAATAGTCTGAATATTACAGGTGTCACCGGCTACACAAGTGAGGACAGAAAGTCAGGCACATACCTTGACGCGGACGGAGTCAGCACAAGCGGTTCAATCGTTTTTGCAGCGGAAGGTGTTGAAGCCGTCTACAGCATCAAGGTGAGCGGTGGGGAAACAACTGTAAACGCAGTTGATGACGGCATGAATGTCAGCAACACAGGGGCCACTTTTTCTATGAGCGGAGGATCTGTCTATGTCTGTGCCACAAGGGGCGACGGAATTGACTGCAACGGCAACATAAGCATTTCAGGCGGGAATATCGTGTCCATAGCCACAACAGGTTCCGAACATGCCCTTGACTGGGGGGACGGTTCCTACACATGCAGAATAACTGGAGGCTACATTGCAGGTTTGAGCGGTTCTGCGGAGGCTCCTGGCTCAGTCAGCAATGCGGGTGTGCTGATCATGTCCAAGCCTGTGTCAAGCGGTGCGACTATTGCCGTTGGTTCGGGAACTTCGTCAATCGGATATGCGTTCACAGTTCCAGCTGCGGCTT
>CAMNHD010000134.1 GCA_946538875.1 uncultured Treponema sp. | reverse complement strand
AAGGAACGGACGGTTCAGAAATTCGTGGAGGATGGTGCTCCCGTAATTTCTTCGTTTGAAGAATTCGTGCAGGTGAGTTCGCAGGCTCCCGGCACTCATACAGATATAAAAAACAAAGGACAACTGGAACTGTTTTAGTTCCGGTTTGGTGAGGTGAATATGGCAGAGAAAGCAGCAAGGACAGTCAAGGCTGAAAAACCGGCAAAGGCAGCCAAGACAGCAAAGAAGGCCACCAGGAAAAAGACTTTGGTTATAGTGGAGTCACCTGCCAAGGCTAAGACTATCGAGCATTATCTTGGCTCTGGTTATACTGTCAAGGCCTCCATGGGACATCTTATTTATCTTCCAAAGAGCCGTCTTGCGATTGATGTCGAGCATCAGTTCAATCCCGAGTACATAACAGTGCGCGGAAGGGCAAAGCTCCTCAAGGAACTTCAGAAGGATGCCAAGGGATCTGACCAGATTCTTCTTGCATCTGATAACGACCGTGAGGGAGAGGCCATCGCATGGCACTTGAACAATGCACTTTCAGAAAAAACAAAGGCCCCTATACACCGTATAGTGTTCAATGAAATCACCCCTGCGGCCATCAAGGAAGCTGTAAAACATCCTGGCCAGATTGACGAGGCAAAGGTGAATGCCCAAAAGGCACGCCGTGTGCTTGACCGTCTTGTGGGCTACAACCTTAGTCCCATTCTGTGGAAAAAAGTAAAGAATGGTCTCAGCGCCGGACGCGTCCAGTCAGTGGCACTCCGCCTTATATGCGAACGTGAGCAGGAAGTTGAGGACTTTATCCCGGAGGAATACTGGACACTGGAAGCGGATTTTGTCAAGGGAAAGTCAAAATTCACCGCACAGCTTGTTCAATACAAGGGCGAGAAGGCTGAACTCAAGAGTGAAAAGGCCGTCAACTCAATAATCAATGAAATCCAGAACAGCGAGTGTATTGTGAGCGACGTAAAGGAAACAGAAAAGACTGTGCGTCCAAAGCCTCCGTTCACCACTTCAAAGCTCCAGCAGGCGGCCGCAAACCGTCTGGGCTATACTTCACGCAAGACTATGCAGATTGCACAGCAGCTTTACGAAGGTGTCCAGATTGGAAGCACACGCGTGGGTCTCATCACATATATGCGTACTGACTCTGTCCGTATTGCCCAGTCAGCCATAGACGACGTGCGTGCATGGATTACAGATAATTATCCTGACCAGCTTCCTCCTGAAAAGATTGAGTACTCTGTGGGAAAGGGAGCTCAGGATGCTCACGAAGGTATCCGTCCTACCTACACAAAATACACCCCTGACAGCGTAAAGGAATATCTTTCCAAGGATCAGCTTCGCCTTTATACAATTATCTGGGAACGCTTTGTGTCAAGCCAGATGAACAACGCCAAGACCCGCACCACCAGTGTGGACATCAAGGCCGGAGATGCTTTGTTCCGCGTGTCTGCAAGCAAGCTTTCCGAAAAGGGATTCTACTCTGTGATAAAACTGCTGTCTTCCAAGGAAGAAGTCACAGGTTCACTTCCGTCTCTCAAGATTGACGAAAAGCTTTCAAGCGGAAAATTCTATCCTGAGCAGCATTTTACCCAGGGACCTTCGCGTTATACCGACGCATCAATCGTCAAGACTCTCGAAGAAAAGGGAATAGGCCGTCCTTCAACCTATGCTCCGATTATCTCTGTTCTTCTGGACCGCTACTACATAACACGCAATAACAAGCAGCTTGTTCCTACCCAGCTTGGCAAGACTATCTGCCGCATTCTGGTGGAATCATTCCCGGATGTGATAAATGAAAAATTCACTTCCGATGTTGAAAACGACCTTGACAAGGTGGAGCAGGATACCCTTGTGTGGAACAACATGATAGGTGAGTTCTACACACCGTTCAAGGACCGGGTGGACAAGGTCATGGATACTCAGGAAAGCCTGAAAGGGTCTCTGGATGAAGTGACTGACCAGCTCTGCGACAAGTGCGGAAAGCCTATGGTCAAGAAGTTGGGCCGCTTCGGCTACTTCCTTGCATGTTCAGGATTCCCCGAGTGCCATAACACCAAGAGCATTCCTCTTGCAAAGTGTCCGCGTCCAGGCTGCAGCGGCGACATTGTGGCCAGAAAGACAAAGGGCAGGGGCAAGGAGTTCTACGGCTGCACCAACTACCCGGAGTGCGACTTCCTTTCACACTTCAAGCCGATTGGTACTACTTGTCCAAAATGCGGTTGGTTTATGGTTGAAAAGTTCGACAAAAAGAACGGCACTTACAAGAGCTGCATCAACCCTGACTGCGATTATCTGCACTCAGCGGACGATGAATCTGCCAACTAGAGCACATGGCAAGCCTGCACGAATGCATTGAGGAATATCTTCTCAACATAAAGTCTGTCCGGGGACTGTCGGAAAACACGGTCACCTCATACCGCAACGACCTTCTCCATCTGGAGGAGATGCTTGGCCCCGACACAGACTGTGCGTCAGTAACGCTTGAGGAGCTTCGCATGGCTGTGGGCGGAATGAACCAGCATAAATACAGTGCAGTCTCCATCAACCGTTTTATTGCTGCGGTCCGGGGTCTTTTCGATTTTGCCAGCCAGATGAATTTTATACAGGAAAATCCGGCCCTTGAACTGACCACGCTCAAGACTCCAAAGCATCTGCCGCGCTTTATGACACAGAGTGAAGTTGATGAAATCTGTTCTGCTCCCGAAAACATGTCGATTCTCTGGCCTTCACGTGACAAGGCTCTGTTCGAGATGTTCTATTCTTCAGGATGCCGTATCAGCGAGATGGCGAGGCTTAAGCTAAGGGATCTTTCCCCTGATTTCTCTTCAGCAATAGTTCTGGGAAAGGGCGGCAAGGAAAGGCAGGTATTCTTTGAAGATGATGCAGTAAAGTCGCTGGCCGTCTACCTTAAGGAACGGAGTGTAAGGTTCCCCGAATCCATGCCGGGCAACGGAAAGGAAGTGGAGAATCTTTTCCTGAACCAGAAGGGAGGTGCTTTGTCCGTGCGCGGAATACGTATGATTGTTTCCGAGTATTCGGGTGTGCGGGGGACAAACAGGCATGTGAATCCACATGCGTTCAGGCATACTTTTGCCACATCCATGCTGCTTAACGGTGCGGATATCAGGGTGGTGCAGGAGATGCTGGGGCATTCAAGCATAAGCACTACGCAGAAATACACTCATGTCACGACTGAGCGCCTCAAGGAAGTTTATAACCAGGCTTTTCCCCACTCCGGGAAGGAGGACTGAGTTCAAGCGCCCGCGCCTCGGTTTACCAGCAGTCTCCGGTAAAACCGTCAGAACAGGCGGCAAAAAAAATACACACCCGCAAAAGAATTCATTTGCCTAAATCCAAGTCTTTTATTATCTTATATTTGAGCAAGGGCATGCCAAAACCTTCTGCTCAAGCCAAAACATCAGTAAACAAGATTCCAATTATATGGAGAACAATATGACAAGAGAGACCAAGATACGCAGTACAACCGTCATAGCCGTAAAACGCAACGGCGAAGTCGCAATGGCAGGAGACGGACAGGTCACTGCCGGAAATACAGTCGTAAAAGGAAATGCCCGCAAAGTAAGACGCATCTACGACGGAAAAGTGCTCACAGGATTTGCCGGTTCAGTGGCAGACGCATTCACACTCTTTGACAAATTTGAAGACAAACTCAAGGAATACAACGGCGACCTTACACGTTCAGCCGTGGAGCTTGCAAAACTCTGGCGGACCGAACGCTCAATGAGCAAGCTGGACGCTATGCTTCTGGTTGCAGACAGGACAAAAATTCTGCTGATTTCAGGAGACGGAAACGTAATCGAGCCGGAGAATGACATAATCGCAATAGGTTCAGGCGGAAACTACGCCTATTCAGCCGCAATGGCCTATATGGAAAGCAGCAATTATTCCGCCAGGGAAATCGCCGAGAAGTCACTGGCAATCGCAGGTCAGATCTGCATCTACACCAACGACCATGTCACAGTGGAGGAACTTAAAAATGAGTAACGAAATCCAGAACAAGCCGGGAATCCCGGACGGCCTCACTCCAACGCAGATAGTCGAGCGGCTGGACAACTACATAATCGGTCAGAACAAGGCAAAGCGCTTTGTGGCAGTGGCTCTGCGCAACCGTCAGCGCCGCATAAAGCTTCCTGAAGAAATCCGCGAAGAAGTGGCGCCCAAGAACATTCTTATGATAGGTCCCACAGGTGTCGGTAAGACAGAAATCGCCCGCCGTCTTGCAAAACTCTGCGGAGCACCCTTTCTCAAGGTAGAAGCCACAAAGTACACAGAAGTAGGCTATGTGGGCCGTGATGTGGAAAGCATGGTGCGTGACCTGATGGCAGTAGGCTACAATATGGTAAAGGCCGAAACCCAGGAGACACTCCGCGCAAAGGCAGAACCCATGGTGGAGGAAGCGCTTCTTGACCTTCTTGTTCCGGGCAGCTCAAGCAAAAAGCCCAAAAAGACCCCTTCAACCCCAAAGCCCAATGTCCGCATCTCAGGAAATCTATTTGGCGACGACTCCCCGGTGAACGCAAGCGTAATCCGCATCGATGTGCCCAAGGAATTCGCACTTGGACAGGATGTGGAGCAGGAACAGCCGGAAGAAGCCCGGCAGCCAGAGCAGGATACCGTAAAGGATTCAAAAGCCGGAGACATGTCCGAAACCCGTGAAAAGTTCCGCAGGATGCTCCGCGAAGGCAAGCTGGAGGATTCAGTGGTTCAGATCACAGTCCGTCACCAGCCCCGCATCGGCATGGAGATGTTCGCAGGCGGCAACCCCCAGGATATGGAGGAAGGTCTTTCCAGCCTGCAGGAGATGTTCTCGGGCGGAAGAAGCCACCGCAAGGAAGTCTCAGTCCGCGAAGCCCGCCAGATAATCATGGCAGAAAAACTTGACAGTCTTACCGACAGCGACAAGGTTGCTGACGAAGCAAAGCGCCGTGTGGAGCAGAGCGGTATCATCTTCATAGACGAAATCGACAAGATTGCCACAAAGGGAGGCGAGGGCAGCCGCCAGGACGTAAGCCGTGAAGGAGTTCAGCGCGACATACTGCCGATTGTGGAAGGTTCGGACGTAAACACAAAGTGGGGAGTCGTGAACACAACCCACATCCTGTTTATAGGAGCCGGTGCATTCTCGGTCTCAGCCCCAAGCGACCTTATTCCGGAACTTCAGGGCCGTTTCCCGCTGCGTGTCGAACTTGAGGCCCTTACCAAGACAGACTTCAAGCGCATCCTCACCGAGCCAAAAAATGCCCTTGTCAAGCAGTACGAAGCCCTTCTTGC
>CAMNHD010000133.1 GCA_946538875.1 uncultured Treponema sp. | reverse complement strand
CCCTGCAAAATCTTAGGGTTTTCAGAATCAGACATTCTCCGCCTCCTTCATCAAATTAATTCTTGGAACAAGGATATTCTCAATTTTTTTCCTGGTCTGCTTGCTTTCCACCACCTGTATCAGTGTTGAAATGACATTCAGAACCAGAACAGTAAACACAAAGCCAACCGAAGAAAGCCCGAGGCCCATTATAAAGAATGCGGTTATACCGCCCAGGACACCATATACAATTTTTCCCGCAGCAGTCACTGGTGTAGTTCCGTACCACTGCAGAACATACAATGTTCCAAAGAGAGTGCCGCTTGTCAGCAGAGCCAGCAGAATATCCCCCTGGAAAGGAATTCCCCCAACAAAGAATGGTCCGGCAAAGCGCACAAAAGCTGCATACACCACAATGAAAACTGACGGTATCAAAGCATCCACCATATCAAGTGAAATCAGCACTATTGAGGAAAAGATAGTCAGGAGATTGAATCTGAACGCAGGTATCACAGAATGGCAGTCCCAGAACAAAGAGACATATCCTTCAGGAATATCAATTCCAAAGAGATTGAATATCCAGTGGTTCAGAAAGGCTGTCACAGATGCGTCAGCCTGCACCTGGGGAACCGTACCGTTCTGTATAAGCGTAAGCGCGGCATTCCTTGACTGCAGATCAAGAGTGGTAAGGCTTGAAACCGGAAATGCAGCCATATTAAGCATGTATGCCACAGCTATTGTCACCGCCGCAGGATTCGCCCAAGAAGAGGCAAATCCGCCAAATGCATACTTTGAAAGGAACATAGAGAACAGGACAATAAAGAATAGCTGCAAGGGAGGATAGGTCTGAGGGAGCAGCAGACCGATGATCATTCCCTGTATGACAGTATTCAGCCATGAAAACTTGAACTGCCTCTTTACAAGACTGTAAAGGAATTCCGCAGAAAGTGCAGCCAGGACAGAACTCAGGACCACAAGCAGGGCACTGTAGGTCTGTGTCAGCGCAAGCATGACCAGCTGGGGCACAAGGAGCACAAGTATGGTGTTCCCGGCCGCCCCCAATGACGGTTTGATATATGAGAAAGGCTTCAAGGTCACATTATTGTAGAGAGCCTTTTCGTGGACCGAATTATTTTGTCTCATCGTTGTTATTCCTCATAAGTTCAATGCTCTGGAACAAAGGCAGCCGAGAAGGACACACTGAATTGCACAGGCAGCATCCGGAGCAAAGGTTTGCGGTGGCAAGCAGATCATTTCCAATAGGTTTACCTCCCATTGAATGTCTGAACATAAGGTCGGGGAAGATTTCCTCCGGGCAGATTGAACGGCACTTACCACATCTGATGCACGGGCTGAAATTCTGGTCGGCAAGCCCGGACGCTCCGACAAAGGCAACGGACTTTACACCGGCGGTAATCACAGTCTGCATGCTCGAGACAGCACTGCCGGTTATCAGACCGTTGACAATTATCTTTCCAAGACGTTTCTTGAACCCGCCGCACTGCTGGGCAAGACTTTCAACCGTCGAGCCTACCCTTACCCTGAACATGGCGGATGCTCCAAGACAGTCTCCTGTCACATGCACAAAGCTTTCCACAACAGGCTTTCCAAAGACAATATTCTGATGCACAGCGTACAAAGTTTCCGGATCGATGAAAATACTACAGTGATTCACAGAAGAGAAAACGGAATCCCGGCCTGCCGCCTTTTTTATCAGCGGAATAAGATTCTGCCTGAATCCCACCGGATAACGCTTCACATCCGTTTCCACTATGAAAGTCTGCATATTCGGAAAATCATCCGGCTGTATGCTTATCTGAGTCTTCTTTGGAACCACAAAAACTATTCCGACAGCGCGCATGGCCCTGGCAGTGATAAGAGCACCGGAAAACACTTCCTGGGTACAGCGGGCGGCCACAAATGTATCTGTCATGCGGCTTGGATCCTCGTCGAACATTCTTACCACAAGAATCCTGCCTGACTGTATCCTTAGACCCGCCAGCTGCCTGTAGAGCGGCTCCGGCCTGTCAAAAGTGTTGATGATTCCAGACTCCGAGATACTGTAAAGAAGTTCCTCCGGGGAATCCCACTGCCAGTCCCTCTGCTGGACAGTCTTGCCAAGAAAGGAAAATGCACCGCCCAGCTTAATCTTAACTGCTATTCCCACATGTCCGTCCGGAAGGTAGCACTGCTCTATGGAAGAAACTTTTCCCGGAACAGAGGCGTGTATATTCTGCTGGCGGCCACCTTCAGAAACAGAGGAACTTGCTATGACCTGTCCTTCCTTTACATCCTCTGACTCGGACACTGTACAGACAAAGTCCTTTCTCTTGGCACGGCAGAACGGCACAAGCGCATAACGTGGCAAAAAACTTCTTACTGAGGTATTGAATAATACTTTTTCGCTTTGAACAAAAGAGTTGACTGTCTTCATATCTTCCTACGTCCAATAAAATATACAGCAAAAAGCACAGGAGGTTCAAGAAGCGCAAGTATCAGCAGAATCACAGTGAGCCCCGGCCGCTTTTGACGCCGGCTTCCTTCAAGGCTTGCATCACTGTATGCCACCTGTATCTGATCATCCTGAGCCGCCATGAGTTTTTCAATAGCAGGATAGTTCAAGTTATTGATACCCTTTTTTATTTTGTCGGTAAAGTCATGATTGTATTCAAAAACAAGCTCGTCCTTTTCCTGAATGCCGGAATCGGTCTGCACATACCTTGGAATCCTGATGCTGTCACCTGCCGAGGGTGACTTCGACCCTGAAGAAGGAAATTTCCTGTAGGGAAAAGTCATTGTATTCCATGCCCAGGCGTAGTAGTCAGCAAGAACAGGGAGAGTCTTTCCGCTATCCGGCGCAGTCACCGGTGCAGGGATGGAGATTCCCTTGGCATCAGTGCTCACCGTAGTGTTCAGGGAAATCACAAAAAGCACCAGAATAATCAGCAGAGGAATGGTCATGCCTGCGGTGCAGCGTAGATTCTTTGCCCCCATGACACGGATCTGCCTGGCAGAGAAAATCAGCAGGAACGAAAATGGGCGGGCCGCCTCAATCTTCCGGTAAAGGGACTTGGATACAAGGAAAAGCGCTATTGTGCATACAAAAGAAATCAAGCCCATAAAGCCGCACACAAGAGACTGTCCGAAAAACAGCGCCAGAGCGGAAAAAATAAGCACATCTATGGAAATAGAACGGAATGTCGCCTTGTACTCCTCCCTCCGTCCCCACAGGATATTCTGAAGGAACAAGGCCAGATACAAGAGACAGCAACCTGCACTCACCACATAGAAGGGCATCACGAGCGGCAGAAGAAGCAGGAAGAGTCCCGAAGCAAAGAAGGCACCCTTATGCCGCGCCATCAGCCCCAGAGCAGCATATACCCCCAGCACAATCAGCGGCACCGCAGCCGGAAAGTGAGACTTACCATCAAGACCGGCTGGAACCTTAAGCTGCTTTATAATGTTTTTGACAGCCCGCTGGACATCCTTCTGCTGGTTTTCAGGCACATAATACAGGTTGTAGAGCGAATTCCTGTCCTTGAAATACATAAGGCGGTTCTCAAGATAAGAATCCTGTGCGGTGTTTCCATACTTTACGTACGGGGAAGAAATAGGCGCCTGCTGATTGGATAGACTTATAACATTGTAACAGCCGGCATTCTTTAGATACGAAAGCACTGTTTCCTCATCCACAGAGGCCGAGACATACATAACTGAATACTTGTTCCATATCTTTGACACAGGCAGGCTTCTGAACGCAAACAGAACAACCGCGCTGACGAGAACCATGACTATGCAGAGAACAGTTTTTACATGACCAGTCATCTATTTTAATACACTGAATGCAAGCCCGATGAAGAAGCCGATTATTACACCAATCGCCACTTCTGCCGGAGTATGGCCCTGCACTTCCTTTATTGGTTTAAATTCCATCAATTCCTTTTCAGACAGATTCTTACCGATTTTATTAATCATCTTGGCCTGAATACCGCTCGCACGCCTTACACCAAGGGCATCACGGATTGTCACAAAAAGAAATCCAAGGGACAGATAGAAAACGTTATCATTGATACCAGACCTGAATCCAATAGTGGTACAAAGACAAGTCACGAACGCAGAATGGCTTGACGGCATACCGCCGGTCTGCCAGAACAACAGCTCGAACAACTGGGACAGGCTGTGAACCTTGCCCGAAAAGAGTTTTATCAACGTTTTTATTAATTGAGCAGTCAACCAACTTGACAGGCAAGCAAGGAGTATCGGGTTGGTAAAAAAAGCTCTGATTTGATCTCTGGCACCAGACATACTTTCATATTTTACCTTAATAACGAGTTTTGTCTAGTAGCAAAACAATTTTTTTTAGGTTATTATCCAGTTTATGGAATATAAAGAGTTCACTGCCGGTCCTGACGATGAAGGACGCAGACTTGACCGCATATTAAGACGGCTCATGGAAGGAGCTGGAATCAATATCTTCGCTGCCCTCAGAAAGAACCTCATACGCGTAAACGGAAACAAGGCAAAGGCAGAGTCGAAACTGATCTCAGGCGACAGGATTCAGGTGGCGGCATTCCTTCTTGAACAAAGGGACTCAGACACCAAATCCTTGGATCAAAAGCCAAATTCCCCTCTTTCCACTGCCCCATGTCCCAGGGTTCCAGGCATTCTGTTCAGGAACGAACACCTGCTCATATTGAACAAGCCTTACGGAATACCTGTACAACCATCCGCAGGAATCAAGGACTCGCTTTCCGTTCTGGTTGAATCCGAGTACAAGACTGTCCGCCACAGCACAGAATCACTGTCGTTCAGACCAGGACCTCTCCACAGACTTGACCGGTACACCACAGGAGTACTTGTCTTTTCGCAGAGCATACAGGGAGCAAGATGGTTCTCGGAAGCGATAGCCTCCCACCTTGTGACAAAAAACTACATCGCAGTCTGTACAGGCAGACTGGAAGGCCAGGAGTCATGGGAAGACCCGGTCCTGGCAGAGGAACAGGCTTCAGGAGGCTTCCACAAGGTAAGGATTGCACAGGGAGGTCTCACAGCCATAACAAAGGCAACTCCTCTCTCTTACGGAAAATGGCGAGGAATGGACCTGACACTTGCCTCATACCTGATACTTACAGGCCGGAAACACCAGATCCGGGTTCAAAGCGCCCATCACGGACATCCTCTTGTCGGGGACAGTGCCTACGGAGGACCTGTTTTTCCGGGCAGGGAATATTTCCTTCATGCCTACTCCTTGAACTTTCCAAAGGACAATCCCCTGGGGCTCCCTGAAACTGTAAGGGCACCACTTTCATTCTCAATTGAGCAGTTCGGATTCAACAGAATAGATTTTTAAGTCTTACGCTTGA
>CAMNHD010000132.1 GCA_946538875.1 uncultured Treponema sp. | reverse complement strand
CCCAGGAGGACTAAGCCATGGCAGACTTCAGCATAAGCGTAGACACATATCCCATGGCCGCTTCGATCGACACTGTGAAAGGTCATGTGGAGAGTGTGACAGGTGCCGTGGTTGCAATGCAGAGCGCAGTCGTTGCGGCGGAAGTGGAAGCCTCAAAGAAAATATGCAGCAATGTGGACAACGGCTTTTATGTGCTCATGAGATCACAGCTCAGTCAAAAAATGGCTGCATGTTCATCGCTGATGAGCAGCAAGCTTCTGGTGATGAAGAAATTCCGCCAGGATATAATCCGCAGACAGCAGATTATGACGGAGGACTACAACCGTATCTGTGCAAGATATATAAAACAGTTCACCGCATTGGACAAGGCACTTGAATCCCGTGTGTATGAACTTGACAAACGCGCCATGGAGATTGGCCGCATCCAGCACAAGCTTTCCACAAGAAACAGCGATGACAATGCCAAGACCCTTTTATACGGGGAAGACATTGCACGTGTGGCGGATACAACCGTAACCGCAAAGATAAAGGTCAAGACAGCCCGGGCACTCAGCGTGATGAGCGGTGATGTGGAAGGAAGACTGAGCTACAGTCAGCAGGTGGAACATGTGCTTGGCAGCGAGAGTATTTCTACCCAAAAGGAAGAGTATATCCCTGTGGTTCTGACTCAATCCGACAGCATGTATGACCGGGAAAGTCAAATCAGCAACGTCTACTATCCGGAAAATCAGGCCTTGGGTAACAGTGAACTGACCAACAAGGTTCAGGATGCAGCCGCTGAATTTGAATGGTCCCAGGTGACGGAGGCAGAATTTGAAAAGGTAAAGTCTTCATTCCTTGAGTATCTGGCCCAGTCCGGTTTGGATGACAGACTTGCCTGCGAAATGAAGCGTCTGTTCGAGGAAGGCCGCTGGTTTTCCGCTTCTGGAGATAGGGGAGGCGGCCAATGAGTTATACAAAGTACGTCAGCGGAACCGTGCATTACCATGACTCAGTGACAGTGAGTTATCCTGCAAGCGAACACGGAGGAAGCACCACAGCAAGTGTGAGCGGAAGCATTCCCGTCAACATTGAGGTGCATGTGGATACAACGCCTTTTGACAATTCAGTGGGAAACTGCAATGCCCAGCTCAATCAGCTGACAGGTTCCGTAGTGGCGTTGAATGCCGCGGAAGTAGCTGCCATCAGACAGTCTGCGCAGAATGTGAGCCAGCATGTGACAGACGGATTTTATTCCATGATAAATTCCGAAATTTCACAGAACATGGCTCAGCTCTACAGCACCATAAATGCCAAGCTTGGCCTTATCCGCGACAGGGCGCAGAAACTTGTTCAGCTCCGGGAAAGGATGGAAAGAGATTATGCCCTAATCAGCCGCAGGTATATGGATATCTTTGACCAGCTTGATCAGGAATGCCGGAGGTCAATCGTTAGTCTGGACAAGCAGGCTTTTATGCTTGCCGAAAATGTTCAGAGAAAACAGTTTTCCGAACCACAGTCAAAGCAGACTGCCTTTCTGGTCACTGGTATGAACGAAGGACAGACTGTAAACCAGCAGCTTTCCATGGCGTGCCTGCACTCAAAGGTAAACCGTGTGCTCAACGTGATGACTGACACTTTGACACAGGAAGCCGTCTATGCAAGAAAGGTTCAGTCCATGCTCAGGGAAAAGCCCCTTACGTCGGAACAGACAGAATGTATTCCTGTAATATATTCCGAAGAAGCTGACATGGATACATCAGGCGCTGTGAAAAAACGATGCTGGTCTGTACTGGAAGGGGAGAAAGCATCGGCGTTGGAAACTTCCGTAAAGGATGAATTCCAGAATCCTGCAAGAATCTGGGGAAATGCCCGTAGTGCAGAACGCGATTCGGTACAGGCTGCATTCAACAGGCTGGCGGAACAGCACTTGAACGAAGGTCTTGCTTCGGGAGATGCAAAGGCCCAGCGGATCTATGACATGATAATGAAGCTGTACCGCGAGAATCCCGCACAGGTGAATGCTTAAGTATAATGAAAGCTAAAAGTTACAGGAGTTTAATATGACGGAACTAAAGGATATAAATTTGGGCTCAAATATGGTGATGCTCAAGGACAACCGCGTTACCACGAGCATACTGCCCAAGAATACGGCCGAGCTTGAGCAGAACATCACGATAGACGGAAATGTTGTGGTTGAAGGAGCCATCTATACCAACGATCTTGAAATCAACAACGGCCCTGCCGAATTCAAGGGGGCGGTCTTTGCAAACCATGAAATCCACGTAAGGAACGATGCCACTGATATAATCAAATTCGTAAAGTCTGCGGCCAGTACAAATTCCGTGGTGAGTCTTATCAATTCCGGAAGAGTGATTTACGGGGGAGACATAAATAGTCCCGGAATAAAGCTCAAGAACTGCTTTGTCTGCGGTTCGGTTTACGGAACGGAAGTCACCATTGAAAACTGCGTGGTGCTTGGCGGTGTGTTCTCAACAAAATCACTTGGCATTTCCTCATCTATTGTTGGTACATTCAATGCGCCGGAAGTGAACGCCTCAGGGGTGAACTACCTGCTTTATCCCACGGCATTTTCGGTGGAACCTTTGACTCAGCTGCCAGGAACTGAATTCTGGAATCTGGCACTTGCTGACCTTGGCTCACTGTTCAAGGGGGAAGCCGAAAAGCCAAACACTGGAAAGATTCTGATGGATATGGTGAATGATACCCAGCGCTCCGTTCTGACTGACGACAACGGTGCAACCTCTCTGGTGAACAGTTATTCCGTTGCAACGAGAGTTCTTGTCAGCGACCTTGTGGATCTGGACAAACTGGAAAACCATTTTCTTATAGTGTCAGCCAGTCTGGGCTCACAGATGCTCAAGCAGTATTCTCTTGCAATGGCGAATGGAGAAAAGGGCCCTGAACTCAGCATAGAAAACATATCACAGTTTTTCTTCAGTGTGCTGAACGGTTCAGTGCCTGTACAGCAGATGAGCGGCGAAGTTTCGTTCGATGAACTGAAGAAACAGTTCTAGCGTTTTTTGTACAGCATGCAGGGACGGCCGCCGGTACCATAGTTTATGTCTTCGGTGACCAGTCCCTCCTTTACCATGTAGTTCATGTAACGGCGGACAGTGACCGCTGAAAGCCCTGCACTTTTGGCCAGCCTGTCGCCGTCAAGCCAGGTGTCGGCATTTTCAAGATTCTGTAGAATAAGGGAAAGGGTCTTTTCCTGTATGCCCTTTGGATATTCTTTCTGCTCAGTCTTTGAAGCGGATATTATGTTGTCGATGTTCTGCTGACTCAGGACTGAATTGTTCTTGAGAGCTGAAATCTTTGTGCAGAATTTTTCCAGTGCAACCTGAAATCTTTCGTATGCAAACGGTTTTACCAGATAATCTGTAACGCCAAGATGCATGGTCTGCTCAAGAGTGAGATTGTCATTTGCGGCAGTCACCATTATGGCTTCTGTCTGAATATTCTCAGCTCTGATTTTCTGAAGCAGTTCCACTCCGTTCATGTAAGGCATGTAAACGTCAAGGATAACAAGATCCACCT
This sequence comes from uncultured Treponema sp., assembly GCA_946538875.1. Next base: position 1,919 of record CAMNHD010000132.1, on the reverse strand, counting down.
TGTGTTTCTGAAGGAATTCAAGCGCATCCTTACCATTCGTGCATTTTCCTGCGACACAGAAACTGGAGTTTCCCTTTACATACTGCTCGTTAATCATTGCGACCATAGGGTCGTCTTCTACAATCAAAACTGAATACATCTCTACACCCTGTTGAAGCTGACAATAAAAGATGTTCCCACATCTTCCTGACTTTCAAAACTTATATTTCCGCCAAGACTTTGGACAAGCTGCTTTGTATGGTAAAGACCTATACCACGGCCGCCTCCCTTGGTGGAAAATCCCTGCTCAAAAACTTTTTCCCGGTTTGCTTCGCTTATGCCGCAGCCCGTATCGTCCACGGTGATAAGAAGTGAGCCCGGTTTTGTGAAGACGCCGAATGTCAGTTCCTTGACATCTCCCGTTGCACCGGATACAGCCTGATTCATTGCATCAAGAGCATTTTCTATAAGGTTTCCGCAGATTGTTATGAGAGCCTCGGACGGAAAATCAATGTCGGAACTGTTGTAGCATGTTCCCTCGCGGAGTTCAAACTTGACGTTGCATTCAGAACTTCGCGCTATCTTGCCTATAAGCAGCGCCGCGAATGAAGGAGAATCTATGCTCTTCATCACAAGGCTTACTGTCTGCCTTTGTATCAGGGAAATGTTTTCTATATAGTCCATGGCCCGCTGGTATTGACCAATCTGAATCAGTCCAAGGATTACATGGAGCTTGTTTGTAAAGTCGTGGTTGTTGGCGCGCATTGAGTCAACAAGGTATTTTGTTCCGGAAAGGTCTTCCATCAGTTTGGTGTATTCCGTTCTGTCATGAAGAATGGCGCTTGCTCCGGAGACTATGCCGCCTTCCTTGATTGGTATACAGTCGATGAGAAGTTCTGTTCCGCTTGAAGTGCGCTCGTGCATGTTGAGCGTTGGCTTTGCGCTTGAGATTGTGCTGTGAAGGTACTTCTGCACAAACACTTCCTGGTTGATGCGGTTTATTTTTTCATCACCGCTCTGGCAGTCCAGCATTTCCTTGGCGGCAGTGTTCATGAATTCAATGCGGCCTTCCTTGTTCACCGCAACAATACCGTCGCTGATTGATTCAAGGATGTTGTCCCGGATTCTGAACATTGAAGTGAATGTGTCCGGCTCGTAACCAAGAAGCTTCTGTTTGATTTTATGCGAGACTGTGCGTGATACGGCAAGCTCCAGCAGAATGGCAAGCACAGTGACTGTCATAAAAAGAATGCTTGTGCGGAGGGTAGCGGTGCGGATGCTTTTGCGCAGTATTATTGTCATAAGAAAACCGATGTACGTTCCGTCATTTGAATAGACCTCGCAGTAAGCGCGTCTCTGCGGACCGGAGGGGCCGTTTCCGTCTTCTGTGTAGAAGCCCTGCGGATGAAGCAGAAAGTCCGGGAAAGTTCCGTCGTATGTGGTACCGATAAGACTGTGGTTTGTGTGGTAACGTCTTATATTGTTTTCATCCACGATTGAAATGACATCCACATCGCTGAGGTTTTTCTGCACGTCCTTGAAATATGTCTCCACATAATCCGCATCCATCTCGTTGATGTTTGAGTAAAGCCTTGAGATAAGCTCCGCCGTGTTCTGAAGGTTCTGGTCAAGGGATTCGTCATTTGCATGGACATTAATGATCGTACCGCCAATCCCCATGAGGACAGTGACGCTTACTATAAGAACAATCTGCGTGCGCTGCATCTGTTTGCGTATTGAATTGAGCGGACTGGACGTATGTTTTTCTTTCATAAGAAAAATTGTACCACAAAGTCGGTCTTAGTGGAAGTGCAGGGATGATTCGCCTACAGGAGCGGTGCGAAAATAGATGCGCCGACAACAGTGAGTATACCGGCCACCGCTATGGAAAGACTGCTCATTGCGCCTTCCACCTGTCCCATCTCCATTGCCTTGGTTGT